>JAPPDQ010000571.1 GCA_028875495.1 Chloroflexota bacterium | reverse complement strand
GGGAGACGGAGCGCTGATCGGGAACGGGTGCATCGTCAACGACGGCGCGGAGATCGGCGAGGGCAGCCTGGTCGGCTCAGGCGCGATGCTGATCGAGAATACGAAGGTACCGGCCGGGTCGATGGCCGTAGGGGTACCGGGAAGGGTGCGCGGCGAGGTGCAGGAGCGACACCGGAAGCTCATGGAGACGACGACGCAGCACTACATCGAGAAGGCGGAGCGGTTCAAGCGCCAGGGCAATCTCGAGTCCGAGCACCTCGGCGTCGCAGGCTTGGGGTACTAGTACCGCTTCCATATGATTTTGGTAGCTTACTCGAAACACCCTCACCCCAGCCCTCTCCCAAGACGGGAGAGGGGATATTCGCCCCTCGACATGGCTGTCAAATTCAAATGGGAACGGCACTAGGTCCGCCGCGCTCCGATCGCGGTCGACACCGTCATGCTTGTACGTGAACTCGGCGAATTCCGCTTGATCGAACTGTTGGCCGAGACGCTCGCCGCCGAGGGTGTGGACGGACCGGACTTCACGGGAGACGACCTCCAGTCCCCGCACCTCGGCATCGGAGATGACGCGGCAGCTTGGGAGGGCGAGGCGGGCACGCGCGTCCTCACCACCGACACTATGGTGGAGGGCGTCCACTTCAGCCTTGACATGACCGGCTGGCGCGACCTCGGCTGGAAGGCGATGGCCGTCAACCTGAGCGACGTGGCCGCCATGGGGTGTGTGCCGACGTGCTCGGTGGTGACGCTGGGACTGCGTGACGATCTGCCCGCCGAGGGGCTCGTCGAGATGTACAGGGGCATGGCGGAGGCCTGCCGGAGGCACGGCGGCCGGGTTGTAGGAGGAGACATCGTAGGTTCTCCGGTCTTATTTGTGAGTGTCGCGATGGAGGGAGAGGCGAAGGTACTCGGGCCCGGCGGTGGCGGGGCGATCCTGAAGCGAGGGGCCGCGGACGTCGGTGATGTGATTGCCGTCACGGGGAACCTTGGGGACTCGGCCGGTGGCTTTCACATGGCTATGGAGGGAGAGCCATACGACGACTCGACCGATAGGCTCCGCACGGCTCACTTCCGTCCGGAGCCGCGACTTGCGACAGGACAGGCTCTTGCCAAGGCCGGAATACGCGCGGCCATGGACATCAGCGACGGTCTGGTTGGCGATTTGACCAAACTGTGCGAGGCCAGTGGCGTTGGAGCCGTTGTGCGGGGGAACGAAGTGCCCGTGAGCGAGGCCCTGAGGCTACAGTTTCCCGATCGCTGGCTCTCTCTTGCCCTGACCGGCGGGGAGGACTATGAGCTGCTGTTCACCGGGCGGGAGGAGACCGTGAGAGAAGTGACCGATACCGTCGACGTTCCGGTGACGGTGATCGGGGAGATCGTCGATGCGTCGCGCGGGGTGAGCGTGGAGGACGCGAAGGGCGATGCTATAGACACCGAGCGCGGGGGCTGGGACCATTTTGCGAACGGTCCCGACGGTGGCTAGAACCGGTTGATACCGTATGATTCCGGCTACTTCCTCAAAAAACCCTCACCCTAGCCCTCTCCCAGGACGGGAGAGGGGAACCGCGCCTCTCAATTCGACTGTCATATTCAAATGGGAGCGGTACTAGCCGCATATGGACCGGGTGACCGTCAACATCGAGACGCAGGGGGGAATGCGAGCGAGCGAGATCATCGCCGACCTGCGGACGACGGCGGAGACGCTGTACTACCCGATGACACTGGTCGGGTTCTGGGACTACCGGGCGGACATCCACCTCTGCCCGCAAGAGGAGCGGAGGGAGTCATGCCCGCATGAGCTTCCCGATGATGACCCGGACCGCGTCGACTACCGGATGACGATGCAGCGGGAACGGCAGGGCAACCTCGAGGTGTTTTTTCCTCATGCGGGGATAGCAGTGTTTCTGTCGTAGGGCACACCCCCTCTCTGTGTCTCTCCCCGGCTGGGGAGTTTTTTGTGTAGAGCCGGTCCGCCGCCCAGCCTGTCATTCCGAGCCCAGCGAGGAATCTAGAATCCATCACCGCAAGACCGGTCGGCCAGTTCCTCCTCGACGTTTCGACCGCCGGTGAATGGACTCTCCGGGTCGTCTATTGCTTCGGACGGACACTCTAGATTCCTCGACTCCGCTGCGCTGCGCTCGGAATGACAGTGACCAGGGTCGTTTTCGCATCAACGGAGATGGGTCGGTAGACCAATGCCTACCACTATCACTCGTCAGCCAGGGAGAAAACATCCTCGCTGTCGACCATGGAGACGAGGTGGGCCTCCCAGCCGTGCCGGTGCTGCAGGAGAAGCTGGATGGCGGTGGCGTGGTGCTTGGTGGAGACGGGAGCGTAGAGGGAGGGCCCGGCGCCGCACAGGTGGATCTCCCGCGCACCGAGGTCGTGGAAGGTGTCCCAGTAGGTCGACAAGTCGGGGAGGGTTTCCTTTGCCACGTCGTCGAAGGCGTTGAAGAGGAACTGGGGCGGGGTGTCTCCCTTGCTGCTCAGTCGGGCGGCGAGCTTCCTGGTGAGGCCGCCGTTGGTGTAGCTCATTGGGCCGATGTTCGAGAACATTGCCGCGGTCTTGCTGGGGAGGTCGATTTGGGGCGTGAGGATGACTGCCCATTCGAGGTCCGCCGGCGGGAGTGGTTGGACGCGCTCGCCTCTCCCGAACACCCTACCCGTCCCGCCGTAGAGGAAGAAGGGAACGTCGGAGCCGATTTGCGCGGCGAGCGGCAGGAGGTCATCTCTCGTGAGCTCCGTGCCCCAGAGCCTGTTGAGGGCGAGCAGGGTTGCCGCGGCGTCGGAGCTGCCGCCACCGAGTCCGGCGGCGACGGGGATTCTTTTTCTCAAGCCTATGGACGTTCCGCTCGACACCGCCGTGAAATCACGCAACAGGTGGGCCGCCCGGATCACGAGGTTGTCGGGCGTCGCAAGTTCGGGGCGGTCGCAGTTGAGGGTGATTGTGTCGGCTTCCTCGAACGTCAGAGTGTCGTGGAGGCTGACGGTCTGGAGTATCGAGGCGATGTCGTGGTAGCCGTCGTCGCGCCTGCCGAGCACTTCGAGCGTCAGGTTGATCTTGGCGTGCGCCCGCATGGTAATCATGGGAACAGTATACTCTTACCTCAACAGAGGGAGTCGACGAGGCAGAATACGCGGCACGGTCAGATTAACCAAGATTCAACGGGAGAAGGACACAATGGACAATTCACCAGAGATCGACCTCTACTGGGACAAGATCAGGAATACCGTCGATGATCTGGTCGCCTGCCTGGAGGGGCTGGACAGCGACTCGTTGAACTGGAAGCCCCTCGATGACGCCAACAGCCTTTGCGTCCTGGCCACGCACACGATGGGCAACGTGCGACACAACTTCCTCAGTATTCTTTGCGGTGAGCCCATCACGAGAAACCGTGATTCGGAGTTCGCGGCTATGGGAGACTCAGTGGCGGAGATCGCAGCGGGCTGGAACGACCTGCAGGGCCAGATATCAGAAGCCATTCAGGGTTTGCCGCTTGGTGACCTGGACCGTGTGAGGGATGATCCGCAGCGCGGGAAGATCACCGGCCGCGAGTTGATGGTCATTGTCGCCAGCCACGCCGCCGAGCACTATGGGCAGGCCCAGCTTACCCGTGACCTGGCGAAGTCACGACATTCCGGTTAGTGTGACAACTCTTGTCGTTAGAGCCTTTCGTCTAAATGCCTCAGTGAAGGGTAAGTGTGACTCAACTCTTATTGACTTGGACTCGCGCACAAAATACACTCGCGCGGCAAGTCCGATTCGAGTGCGAGGAGAGCTATACGCATGAAGGGCAAGGTAAGGACTGTCCTGGGGGACATCGAACCGGCGGAGGTCGGGATGACCTCGATGCACGAGCATCTCTTCATCGACTTCACGGTGGTGTTCCAGCCGCCGGAAGAGGCTACGGCGAAGGCGAGGGCGTACGAGCCGGTCTCCATGAGCAATCTCGGGCGCATCCGGTACGACCCGTTCAGCAGCGCTACCAACTTGCTGCTGCTCGAT
>JAPPDQ010000077.1 GCA_028875495.1 Chloroflexota bacterium | reverse complement strand
GGTTGTCACCGACACCACCAATCATGAAAATGGGATTGGAGTCGTCGTTCTCGGTTGACAGACGACCAAGGCATGGATTCCCGCCTACGCGGGAATGACGGTTGGGGTGGTAGGGCGGCTATTTTCAGAGGAATGACAGTGTGGGGGTGCGCCGCGTTCGGAATGACAGATGTTGGAGTTATGCAGAGGTCTCCTCTCGCGAGTGTGCATTGGGAATTGTGTTTATAATGCCGCAGAACTGGGGCGACTGCACTATGTTTAGCGGGGTGCGCCGACATGGAGAATCGTAGGCTGGGACGGACGGGACACCTGAGCACGGTGGTCACGTTCGGTGCCATCGCCATCGGGAAGCAAGAGGATGACCAGGAGGCGGCAGACCGAGCGGTCGAGCTGGTTTTGCGTCACGGCGTCAACCACATCGACATCGCGCCGGGGTATGGGGTCGCCATGGAGCGGCTTGCGCCGTGGATGCCGGAGATTCGGCATCGTGTGTTCCTGGGGGCGAAGACAGGCAAGCGCACCCGCGACGAGGCGTGGACGAACATCGAAGAGTGCATGAAGCGCTTGGGCGTGGACGGCTTCGACTTATTCCAGCACCACAGCATTGGGACGATGGAGGAGTTGGACAAGATCACCGCGCCGGGCGGGGCATTGGAGGCGCTGATCGAGCTTCGTGAACAGGGCGGGACGAAGTGGCTGGGGATAACGGGTCACGGTCCCGACGCTCCGATGGTGCACTTGGAGGCGCTGCGCAGGTTCGACTTTGACACGGTGATGTTTCCGGTGAGCGCGACGATCTTTCGCAACGCGGACTACAGGCGAAGCGCGGAGGCGCTGTTCGCCGAGGCAATGCGGAAGGACGTGGGCGTGCAGGCGATCAAGATGCTGGCGCGGGGCGGATGGGGCGGCCGCGAGCGCGAGCATCCGGTGTGGTACGACCCGCACCGCGAGCAGCAAGAGATCGACTCCGCCTTGTGGTGGCAGCTTTCGCAGCCGATTCACACCGCGCCGAGCACAGGATCGCTCGCGCTGTTGCCGAAGATACTGAACGCGGCGGAGCGATTCCGGCCTCTGGGACAGTCCGAGCAGCGAGAGATTGTCGATTCGCAGCGTCCGCCATATCCCGAACCCGGTCTCGGCATCCTGCCTGCGACATGAGCGGCGAAGGCAAGACATACCTCGCGCTCGATCTGGGCGCGGAGAGCGGTCGGGCCATCGCGGGAACGTTCGACGGCGAGCGACTCACCCTGCGAGAGGTGCACCGCTTTTCGAATGTGCCCGTTCGGCGTGGCGAGAGTTTTCATTGGGACCTGCCCGCGCTGTTCGATGAGGTCAAGCGGGGCATTGCGTCAGCTGCCAATGCCTTCGGCAAAGATCTGGTCAGCGTTGGCGTGTCCACGTGGGGCATCGACTACGGACTGCTGGACGGGGACGGCACACTCATGGGTCTTCCTCACCAGTACCGCGACCCTCGTACAGCGGGCATCCAGGACTCCGTCATGGAGCGGCTCGGAAAGGACTTCCTGTACGAGCAGGCGGGCATTCAACTCCTGGAGATGAATACCCTGTACCAGCTTCTGTCCGAGCCTCCTGAGCGGCTCTCGCAGGCGTCGAGACTGCTCTTCATCCCCGATCTTATCAACTATCGGCTGACGGGCGTCATGTCCACGGAGCACACGTTTGCAAGCACGAGCCAGCTCTACGATGTTCGGAAACGGGACTGGGCATACCCGCTACTCGACGCGGTGGGGCTGCCGTCCCACATGCTTGGGGACATACGGGACGCCGGGGAGTCGATGGGGCCTCTTCTGCCGGAAGTGGCAGAAGAGACGGGCGCGAGTGGCGTGGACGTGGTACTGCCGGGGACTCACGATACCGCATCGGCGGTGGCCGCGGTGCCCGCAAGCGAGGGGACGTGGGCGTTTCTGAGTTCGGGCACCTGGTCGCTGCTCGGAGTCGAGACGCGCGAACCGGTGATGAACGAGCGGGCGAAGGCGTTTGAGCTCGGCAACGAGGTGGGTGTGCTCGGCACGGTGCGTCCGTTGAAGAATATATCGGGCCTGTGGCTCGTCCAGCAGTGCCGCGCGACTTGGGAAGCTCAGGGCAATCCGTACTCATACGCGGAACTCACGCGGATGGCTGAGGCATCCACGTCATTCAAGGCGATCATCGACCCGGACGATCCGTCGTTCACCCCGGCGGGAGACATGCCTTCTCGCATAGCGGACTTCTGCAGACGCAGCGGGCAGCCAACGCCGTCCACACGCGGGGAGGTCGTACGGACGATCCTGGAGAGCCTCGCGCTCCGCTATCGGATGGCGCTCGAAGCGATTGAAGGCATTGTCGATAGCCGCATGGATACGCTGCACATCGTTGGGGGAGGCGGACAGAACCTCCTGCTCAATCAGTTCACGGCCAACGCTGTGGGAAGGCCAGTCGTCGTGGGCCCGGTGGAGGCGACGGCGGCGGGCAATATCCTGATGCAGATGGTGGCATCGGGGGAGATATCGTCGCTGGCCGAGGGGCGGGAGATCATTCGGCGCAGCTTTGAGTTGACGACGTATCTCCCGCAGGACGGCGACGTGTGGCGGGAAGCGTATGGGCGGTTTCAGAGGATGTCGCTTGACCGTCAATGAGTTCAGCCCCGCTGGATGCCGGCCTTCGCCGGTATGACGAATACATGCGCTCCGCTTTGCGTTCTCCGCGCTCTCTGCGGTGAGCCAACCCTTCGGTTCGTTGCTGTAGCTCTCGCCGCGTAGATACAATAGGCTTTCATGGAGAGTACGCAGTCTCAGCCGCCCGCCGACGAGCAAAACGCGGGCGGAGTCCGTCGTCCGTTTGATCGGAACAGCATTCTCGCAGCCGCCGCGCTCGCGGTCATCTTGGTCATTGCGCTTGCCCTGCGGCTGTACGGGATCAGCTGGCACGAGGGGTACGGTTACTCGCCACACCCCGACGAGCGCCACATCATCTCCCTGATCGAGGGAATTGAGTTTCCCAAGCTCGGTGATCTTGGCGACCTCCTCGACGCCGAGCGGAGTCCGTGGAACCCCGGACAGTTCGCGTACGGCAGTTTCCCGCTCTATCTGCTAAAGGTCGCGCATTTCGCGCATTCGCGCATTCCCGGCGACGAGTACGACGTCAGGACGATCGGGCGAGGAATATCGGCGCTGGCAGACGTTTGCGTTGTTTTCCTGACATACCTCCTCGGCGCGAGTCTTTATGGCAGACGGCAGGGGTTGCTTGCGGCGGCGCTGGTATCGCTGGCGGTGATCCACATCCAGCTCAGTCACTTCCTGACCTTCGACATCGTGCTCGGGCTGACGAGCATTGCCGCGCTGTACTTCATGCACCGCGTGGCGGTCGGGGGCAGACTGCGGGACTCGGTGATCGCGGGCGTGATAGTAGGGCTGGGACTGGCGACGAAGGTCAGTATGGCGCCCATGTACCTCGCGCTGGTGGTGGCCCATTTGCTGTACGTCTTGCCCGTTTTAGGCGCGGCGGAGGGTGATAGAAATGTGGCGAGCCGACGCATAGGGGTGGCTTTCGTGGGGCTGCTAACGGCAGGGTGCGCGTCGCTGGCGACGTTCATGATCGTACAGCCGTACGCCATCATCGACGCGTCGCGGTTCGTCTCGGATGTCACCGAGCAGTCCGAAATGGTGCGGCGAATCCGCGACTACCCGTACACGCGGCAGTACATCGACACGGCTGCGTACCTATACCACGTGCGGCAACTGGCGGCGTTCGGACTGGGGTGGCCCTTAGGCATCGTCGCGTGGGCTGGACTGCTGTACGCGAGTTTGCGGGGAATGAAGTTCTACCACGGGCTAGCCTACCTCGTGGTCGGGTGGCTCATCCCGATGGGGCTTCTACTGGTCTCGACCGGCATCGTCTTTATAGCCGCCTCATCGATGATCGCGTTCGCGGCCCTGGTCGCAACGCTGGGGGTGCGGTCGAGGGAGTCGCGGGGGACGGTGCTGCTCCTGTCGTGGGTCGTCCCCTATTTACT
>JAPPDQ010000289.1 GCA_028875495.1 Chloroflexota bacterium | reverse complement strand
AATGCTCGAGCGGCTAGGCGGTAAGGAACTCAGGTTCGACCACCACTACACAACAGGATTCCCCACAATGCCCACCCGCGCGGACCATCAGACGGGACGCTGGACCATGTCCTTCATGGGCTGGGAGGCCCTGCCTGCCGGCGTGACCACTCTGGCAGAGATACTGGCCGAACATGGCCTTCACACTGCCGCTTCCGTGGACACGCCCTACTACCTCAGGGATGGGATGAACTACGACCGAGGCTTCCAGACTTTCTTCATGAACACCGGACAGGACACCCTGTGGTCGCTGATTCCGGAACCCGGCTATCACCATGAGGCATTGGACATCAGGGATAGATGGCACTATGAATCGGACAGGAATGCGCCGAAGACATTCATGACTGCCATGCAGTGGCTGGAACACCACTACAAGGAGGACTTCTTCCTGTATGTGGACACATGGGACCCCCATGAACCCTGGGACGCCCCGTCCTACTACACGGAGCTCTACTGGCCGGATTACGACGGCGAACTGGTGCTCCCGCTCTACGGCAACTGGCACGATGTGCCGGGCTACACGGAGGCGCAGGTACGGAAAGGGCACGCCTCCTACTGTGGCGAGATCACGATGGTGGACACCTGGGTGGGCCATCTTCTGAAGTCTGTAGAAAACATGGGCCTTATGGACAAGACGGTTGTCATCTTCACGACCGACCATGGCTTCTACTTCGGAGAGCATGGAGGTCTCTTCGGCAAGATGAGCTCTGACAAGTACCCGGATGGAACGCTTCGGCCATACGACGAACCGGGTTCACGGTGGAGTTACTCTCCACTCTTCGAGGAGATCGTCCATTTGCCTCTTTTCATCCATGTCCCCGGGGCGGCTCCCGGCGCATACAGCGGATTGAGTTCCGCAATCGATGTGATGCCCACAGTGCTCAATCTGCTGGGTCTGGATATCCCGGACTTCGTTCAGGGCCGCTCGCTTGCGCCTGCCATCGGCGACTCCACACGAGCAGGACGCGACTATGTGGTCAGCAGCATCCCATTCGCCAATCCGGGCGACGCCGTCCAATCGGTAGACAACTTCCTCCGAGATCTCAAAGACCCTCCGGTCACGACCGTCACCGCTGGAGATTGGAGCCTGCTCTACAGCCCTGCCCCGGGAGTGTCTCAGCTATACAATCTGGCATCCGATCCCCAACAGCTCGACAATGTGATAGGAACGAACACTGACGTCGCCAAAGATATCCATCAGTTTCTGGTCGAGTTCATGCGCGAAACGAAAGTGCCCGACCGCCTGCTGAGACCCAGATTGGAGCTCCGTCTTTAGAAGGGATCGCATGAGCAAGCACTACGATCACATTATCGTCGGGGCAGGCTCGGCAGGAGCGGTGCTCGCGGCCCGTCTTTCCGAAGACCCTCACCGGTCGGTCTTGCTTCTCGAGGCCGGAGGGGACTATCCCTCGCCGGAGCGCATGCCGGAACCGTTGAGATACGCCTACGGGATCGGAACGGCTATCTGGGACAGCGAACACATGTGGCGCTTTCGAGCGAGGGCCACGGACGAGGCCGACATCGACATCCCTCGCGGCAAGGTCACCGGCGGTTCCAGCGCCGTCAACGACGCTCAGTTCCTAAGAGGTATGCCGGACGATCTCGATAGGTGGGCGGAGTGGGGCAACAGCGAGTGGCGGTACGAAAAGCTCCTGCCATACATGCGAAAGCTGGAAGCGGATCGGGATTTTACAGGGAAATTTCATGGTTCTGACGGCCCAATCAGCTGTCGCAGGTATCAACCCGATGAGTGGGGGCCTCAGCAGCACGCCTTCTATCAGGCGTGTCGAGACGCAGGGTTCACCGACTGCCCGGACCACAATCTGCCGGGCTCCACCGGCGTGGGCCCCCTGCCCTTCAACATCGACGGCCGCGTGCGAGTGAGCACGGCAATAGGCTACCTCAACCCGGCGCGAGATCGACCGGGACTGACCATCAGGCCCCACACCCTTGTTCTTGGGATCATCTTCGAGGGACACAGGGCAATGGGACTGCGCGTAGTCAGCGGTGAGGATGAGTACTCCGCCTACGGCGATGAGGTCATCCTCTGTGCCGGCGCTATTGGATCGCCGCACATCCTCGCCCTGTCGGGTATTGGCCCCGCGGAACAACTGCGGCAGTTGGACATACCCGTAGTACACGACCTCCCCGGAGTTGGGCGCAATCTTCGAGACCACCCGGATGTGCCAATGGCTTGGCGTACCCGTGAGGGTTTTCCTTTGAATACCGAGCAGGTCACGACCGGAACCGTCACACTGCGGTTCACAGCCTCCGGCTCGCCCTTCAAGAACGACCTGGTCATCTACATGGGCAACTACTCTGCAGAGAGGCCCATGAGAGGGTCGGACCACGAAAACCCGGTAGGAGTGGGCGTGAGTCTGTGCTTGTACCTGGCCCTGAGCCAGGGCGAGCTGCGAATCCGGTCCAACGATCCCCGGCAACCGCCTTATCTCGACTTCAATCTTCTGGACGATCCCTACGACAGAGAACGTCTCCGTGAAGGCCTCCGGGTCTGCGCCGACCTGTTCAGGCACAAGGCCTTCGATGAGATTATCGAGGAGCGGTTCGCGCCATCGGACGACGTATTAGACAGCGACGATGCCCTGGATTCCTGGATGAAGCGGGAAGTGGTCACCGCACACCACGTGTCGAGCACCTGCAAGATGGGGCCTTCAACCGATCCGTTGGCCGTGGTGGACCAGTACGGAAGAGTCTATGGCGTCGATGGGCTGCGCATCGTCGACGCCTCGATCATGCCCGACACGGTCCGGGCAAATCTCAATCTCACGGTAATTGCCATGGCGGAGCGCGCAGCAGACTTCATCAAGGCAAGCTGACCCGGTCAACCTGTATCTGGCGCGTCTCAGTGCGTCCGGGTGTAGACAACCGGAGATCGTGCTAAGGCTCAGAATACAAGAACCCGGCAGTAAGCGATTTATCCCCTCTCCCGTCGTGGGAGAGGGCTAGGGTGAGGGTGATTTGTAATAGCAAAACTATGTTGACTATGTACTGGCTCACAATTCCGTCTTGGGACGCTCCTTGGTCGGATCGACGAACGGCACCCGCACCACCTCTGCATCCACAACGCCGTCCTTGGGCAGCTGGACCTTCACTTTAGTCCCCCGTCGCCAGTGAGATCGGGGCATGACTGCCAGCGCTATGTTCGACTCTAGGGTAGGCGACCAGAAGGCGCTGGTCACGTATCCCACGTCGTCGCCGGAGTCGTTGTCCTTGACCAGATAGAAATCTTCGTTGTACCAGACAATCGGCTCTCCCCCAACCCTCAAGCCGACCAACCGCTGCTGGACTCCCTCTTCCTTGATCCTGGCGAGGGCCTGCTTCCCTATGAAGTCATCCTTGCTCAGGTCCACTTGCCAGCCAAGCCTGACCTCATAAGGATTGTTTTCTATGTCCAGGTCTTGGCCGTAGGACAGAATGCCGGCCTCCAGTCGGCGGATGTGGCTGGGGGCGATGACGCCCAGATTGAACTCCTCCCCCTCCTCCAGGATGTAAGGCCAGACGTCGTCCGCATTGAGCATGGCGTCGTGCAGGTAGATTTCAAACCCGACCTCGGCGGAGAAGCCCGTGCGGGAAATCGTAACGTCATGGCCGTTCAGCGTGTCGTGAATTATGTGGTAGTACGGGATGTCCCTCACGTGGGGGCCAAACATCTTTTCCATCAAGGATGCCGACTTGGGTCCCTGTATCTGTACCGGGGACACGTCGATCTCGTGGATGTCCACGTTGAACGCGCCGGACGAGTTGACTCCCTGTGCCCACAGGAGGACATCGGAGTCGGAGATGCTGAACCAGAACTCATCGTCGGCCACTCGAAGCAGGACAGGGTCGTTGATGACGCCGCCATACTGATTGCAGAGGATGACGTACCGAGCCTGCATCGTGGGCAGCAGGGTATGCACGTCGCGGGTGATCAGCTTGTTTACGAAGTCGGCGGCGTCGGGACCCTTGATCCTGATCTG
>JAPPDQ010000567.1:2237-4033 GCA_028875495.1 Chloroflexota bacterium | reverse complement strand
CCGTGATGAAGCAATTACGCTTCATCACGGTACTCCAAGAGGAAGTACAGTTCCCCAAACACCTTCGCAAGATTGCCTCGGTTGATCTCGTCAATGATCAAGAAGTGGTTCACATATCGATCTTCATCTTTCCGCGCGCGCTCGGCGGCCCGCAGCAGTGGACCGTCCTTCAACTCGAATCCGGGTTGTCCATCCTCAGATACCTTTGGACGAAAACCCCGCACGAAGTCCTCGTAGGCATAGGACGGGTGGAATTGCACAAGGGTCACACGATCCTCCGAACCTGCAAGATGGTTCGCCAGCTTCTTCGCGACATAGGTCTTGCCAGTACCGGGCGGGCCTTGAAATATGACCTGTTTTTTGTCGGTGAGGAGCAATTCGACTTCGTGGAGGAAGTTTGCTGGTTCAATGAGGAATAGTTCTTCGGCGAGTTCGCCTAGGCCTTCTGAAGGATGCACGGGGATGTCTCCGTTGTCCGCTCGATTCGAAAATTCAGAGTACCTGACTACCATCCATATCAACGACTGGGCGTCGAGCCGGTGGCGCACAGGCACCCCACGCGCCCGTGCCTCCAAGATGAACCGATCAATAAAGCCGAGAGCATGTTCATATAGCGCGGCCTCGGTGTAATATTCTGGCTCGTTGTATCCGGTGAGGTTGTATGCGTCCTTGAAGGCCCCGATCTGGAACGGTGGGTAATCCTCAACGTCCAAGCCCATCAACAACTGAGAGAAGACGGTCATCCGGGTTCCCGCTCCGCCCGTGGAACTCCGCACACTCTTGGGATATTTACTACTAAAGGCTTGGACACGCTCGGCAACGGACGAGTCATCGTCGGCCCAGATAGTCTTTAGCGACATCCGCGCATTTTCCGGTGACTCATCTATCCAACGGCGGAAGTTGTCTTGCTGGGTGCTGTGGATTATGTTGCGAACAATGCCTCTCTTAACCAATATGTGCCAGTATTCAGCATCGCTCAGCACTGCATCTCTGCCAACCTTGAGCTTTCCCGCTATCTCATACTTATAATCAAGCTCCCGGTCCTTCAACTCGCCACTTTTGAGAATCTCTGATGCGATTCTGAGAAACTTATGCCAGGGATCAGACGATGACGCTGTCCACTGGGGCGTTGGAACCGATTGGTCCCACCAACTGATGATGTCAGAATCGTAGAAATCGAAATCTCTTCCAAGCCCAGCCTCTAGACCTTGCCGGACTTGGAACAGCTTTCGGTCGACGTCGTCAGTCGGTTCCGTGATGAAGTGATCAAACGCCTTTGCCTCAGCAATTTTCTCTTTATGTTCGAAGGATACGATCCCCTCAAAGGTGTCGGGGTAAACTAGGTGGAGAAGGGCCTCCTTTTGAATCCAAGGGGTATTCTGGTTCTGGCGAAGTAGCAGGCTATCGAGATTCATCCCCATCACGAGGTTCTTGAAGGCCCAAGGGTCGTCGAGTAGACTGTCACGCTCAATTGGTTCCATCGTTTTCCACTGTTCGACGAATTCAATGAGAAACCCAACCATGAACGGACGCCTACTTTGCCCTGGACCGAATGCTGCTATACCAGGTGAGAGTCCAGCAATAAGGTGTTCAGGAATTGCAATATCCTGTTCTGACCAATCGAGAACACGGTAGATCCGATCTTCTTTAGTCACGCGGGTCATGCCGCCAGATCCGTGCCAGACTATAAGGAAGTGCGCGTATAGAACTTCCCCCATTAGCTGATAGACTTCCGGTGGGCTGCCGTCCAATTGCTGACTCAGCTTGTCGTAGAAATTTCCATGGCCAATGTCCGG
>JAPPDQ010000567.1:0-2227 GCA_028875495.1 Chloroflexota bacterium | reverse complement strand
TTCTCTCAGTTCACCGAGCAATTCCCTTGTCCAGATGGCCTTGCGCGGTGTGAAGAGTGAACCGTCGTTTCGCAATGCGGAATAGACCCAAGTCTCCGCGGCCGCGTAGACACTCGCGACGCCCTCCATTGTTTTTCTACTACCCATATATTCTCCTTTTTTTCGCTTGTCCTACCCCGCCCCCTCAAACGCCGCCCGAAATCCCGGCAGCGACCCTTCCAGCGTGGCGTCGCTCACACAGTACGATATGCGGAAGTGACCAGGGCCGCCGAATCCGGTGCCTGGCACGACGAGGACGCGATTCTCCCTCAGCATGTTGGTGAACTTCACGTCATCGTCGATGGGAGCCTTCGGGAACATATAGAACGCCCCCTGCGGCTTGACCACCTGGTACCCGATATCCGTCAGCGCGCCGTACATGAAATCGCGCTGGGCCTCGTACGTCCCCACGTCGACCGTTACGGACTGCAGATTCTTGACGATGTGCTGCATGAGCGCGGGAGCGTTGACGAAGCCGAGTGTGCGGTTGCAGAAGGTCAGCCCGTCTATCAGCTCTTCCTTGTCGGAGTATTCCGGGTGCACGGCGATAAACCCGATGCGCTCGCCGGGAAGGGCCAAGTCCTTGGAGTGCGACGTGGCCACGACGCTGCGCACGTGGTGCTCGAAGATGTGGGGATACTCAAGGCCGTCGAAGAGTATCTTGCGGTACGGCTCGTCGCTGACGAGAAACACCTCCGTTCCCAGTTCGGCTTCCCGTTTGCGGATGACACGGCCCATCTCTGCGATCACCTCGCGCCCGTACACCACGCCGGTCGGATTATTGGGCGAGCTTGTCAGGACGATCCGCGTCTTGGGCCCGATGGCGTCCGCCAAGGCGTCGAGGTCGGGAAGGAAATTCTCGTCCGCCGGCACCACCTTGCACGTGGCCCCGTGGTTGTCGGCGTAGAAGAAATACTCGACGAAGTAGGGCGCGAAGATGACCACCTCGTCTCCCGGGTCGAGGAGCGTGTGCATGACCACGTTGAGCGCCCCTCCGGCTCCGACGGTCATGAGGACGTCATCGGCAGTGAAGGGCAGGGCGGTCTCGCAGGTCAGCTCGTCGGCGATGGCGGCCCGCGTCTCCACGTGCCCGGCGTTGGGCATATATCGGTGCAGGCCTGGCGGAGGGTCATTGGCAATGCGGCGAAGCTCGTCGTAGAACTCCGGCGGCGGCTGCATGATCGGGTTGCCGAGCGACAGGTAGAAGACGTTCTCCTCTCCGTACTGCTGCTTGAGGGCGATTCCCTCCTCGAACATCCGCCGGATCCACGAACCCTGCTCCATGAACTGCTTGATCTTCTTCGACACCGCCATTGCCGTCGCCTCCCACTCTTTGGCTGGTGAGCGAATGTACCAACGGGGAGAGGAGATGGCAAGGCTATCGTCATTCCCGCGTACGCAGGATTCCACAGGCGGGGGGGACCCGACTGATACGGCGTTGTCCTGCGTGCTACAATGTTTGGCACCGGTGAGCACATGGAAACCACCTCCAAAACCATCTATATGGATCACGCTGCAACGACCCCGGTTCGACCCGAGGCGTTGGAGGCAATGTTGCCCTATTTCGGCGTCAGATTCGGCAATCCCTCCGGCATCTACACGCTTGCTCAGGAGAGCCGGAAGGCCGTAGACGACGCCCGCGAAACGGTCGGACAGGTGCTCGGCGCTCGCATGAGCGAGGTTGTCTTCACGAGCGGCGGCACGGAGGCGGACAACGCTGCCATCAGGGGCGCTGCTCTCGCTCTCAAGAGCACCGGCAGCCACGTCATCACGACGAGCATCGAGCATCACGCCGTGCTCCACACCTGCCACTCCCTTGAGCAGTCCGGTTTTGATGTGACGTACTTGGAAGTCGACTCAGACGGCTTGGTCGATCCCGACGACGTTGGCCGCGCAATCACCGATGAGACCGTGCTCGTGAGCGTCATGTACGCCAACAACGAGATCGGCACCGTGGAGCCGATAGCCGATATATCCAGCGTCGTCAAGGCGGAGGCTCGTCGGCGCGGACGCACCATCGTCATGCACACCGACGCCGTGCAGGGCGCCGGATACCTCGACATCAACGCCAAGTCCCTCGGTGTAGACTTGCTCAGCCTCTCCGCCCACAAGTTCCGGGGCCCCAAGGGCGTCGGCGTACTCTACGTCCGTCGGGGGACGCCATTGGAGGCCCACCAGACGGCTGGGG
>JAPPDQ010000615.1 GCA_028875495.1 Chloroflexota bacterium | reverse complement strand
GTCTCCGGCGTGACCAGCACGGTCGTCTTGATGGAGGCGGTGCCGGAAGCCCCCACAGCGACCGATGCGGCGGCGGCTGAGGCGTCGTCGGGCAGTTCTGAAATTACGTAGAGATCGCTGTCGCCAAAGGCATAGTAGAACGCCTCTATGGACCCACCGAGTGAGGCTACCAATTGTTCGGCCATTTCCCTGCGTCCCGTGGCCCCGTCTTCCATAAGGCCGCGGAGTCCTTCTTGAGTATAGGATGCCTGAAACAGGTATTTCGGCATTGTCATTCTCCTGATGCGTTGTTTATGTACTGAGAAACTATCAAAGCGTCGGAGCAACGGTCAATCTATCAGGGAACCCGGTTACGCTCGGTTTCCTAGGGCGAGTTCGATCACCCCAGCACCACACGCTCCTTGGTGTACCGGAACATGCCCTCACGGTCGGGGCGCGAAAGGGCGGTCACAATCGCAATCGGCGGCCCGATCCGGCCGACGAACATTGCGACTGTCAGGACGATCTGGCTAGGAAGCGACAGGTCTGCGGTGATGCCCGTGCTGAACCCGACCGTTCCTATTGCGGAGACGGTCTCGAATAGCAGATCGACTATGTGGTAGTCGCTCTCGAAGAAGGTGAGGACGATTGCCGTCATGTATATGCCTACGAACCCGATGCTGACGACGACGAGGGCCCATATGATCTGAACGGCCGGGACGCGCCTGCCGAAAGCGACCGTTCTGGGCCGTCCCTGAAAAGCTCCCAGCATTGCGAAGACGATGATGGCGAAGGTGTTTACCTTTATTCCCCCGGCGACCGACGCGGACGCGCCGCCGATGAACATAAGCGCCATATAGAGGAGGTTGGTCTCCTCCCTCGTATCGTTGAACCCTCCGGTGGAGAAACCGGACGTGCGGTTGACCGAGTGGAACAGCGAGTCGGTGACCTGTTCGACGACGCTGAGTTCCCCCAGCGTCTTTGAGTTTCCCAGCTCGCCGAGGTAGTACCCAAACGCTCCGACCAAGAGCAGCACACCGGTGAAGACGAGCACGAGCTTGGAGTTCAATGTGAGTCTGGAAAAGCCCCGCCATCGCACGACGTCATCTATTACCCAATAGCTCAGACTACCGACAAGAATCAGAAGAGCTATTACACCGATGACGATCCGGTCGGAGCGGAATTCCAGGAGACTGTTGGCATCGGGGAAAGACACAAACCCGGCGTTGTTGAACCCCGACACCCCTTGGAACAGACCGTGCCAGACGGCTTCCCAGGGCTCGTAGACAAACGCGAACCGGATCGCCAGTATCAGGAACCCGACCAGCTGGATCGCGACGGCCCAAACGACGATCCGAACGGTGATCGCCGTGATGTCGGTGAATGTCGCTGTGCCGACCGTCTCGCGGATCACCAGCCTTTGGGTCAGAGAGATCCGCTGGCCTGCAAGGATGAACAGCGTGCTGACGATGGTCATGATTCCCAGTCCGCCGATGAACATCAGCAGCAGAATGACCGCCTGACCTCCCAGCGTCCAATAAGTACCGGTATCCTGAACGATGAGTCCCGTGACGGTCGCAGCCGAAGTCGCCGTGAACAGAGCGTCGATGAACGGAGCGAATCCGTCCCCATGATGAGAGAACGGCAGGCTGAGCAGAAGCGTTCCGATAGCGATCAGGGCAGCGAATGCGTATATGAGGACCAGGGAAGGGTTAAGGACAGTCGACGGCTCGCGGACAGGCGTCAGTTCAATGTGGACGGGACGCAGATTATCCCGGCGGGGCCTTCGCACCACCACGTCTGCCGGCTTGGGTTTCCACTTGCCTACCAAACGCCGTCTCCACCCTGCGTTCCCCGCGAAACGCAGGATCCCCGTCCTGAACGTCGCTAGCTCAGTCCCACTCTACCGATTCCGCCCGGAGCGTCTTCGCCCGTAATCCAGCCCTTGATGATATTGGCGAAACGCACCTCGGAATCGTCCTCCGGCCTGTAGCCGAAAACACTCCTTGCGTTGCTGAGCGACCAGAACGCGCGAGTGTTGTTGCTGATGCCATAGACGATGTGAAACGGGACACCGTGTTCATTCTCGATGTTCGGTGTCTCAACCGCCTTGGTGAACAGTTGGATCTGGTCGCGTACGCTCCAGTAGCAGCCGAGCACGCGCTTGAAGGTGGCCGGGTCGTGTCCGTAGCGTTCGGGATCGAGCTCACGAGGATGGCCGATGCGGACCATGACGACCTCCAGCTTGCGACCTACGTTGATGCCCTCGACGAGAATCTCCCGTCCCGAAGGGTGGTCGAAACTGGGAAATCCGCACGCGAACAGGAAACCCATGACCTCCTGCGAAGACTTCGCCCAGCCGTAGAAGTTGTCGGACAGCGGAAAGTCGTAGGGGTGCACCACGTCCATCTTCCGCGTGTGGATCAAGTTGTGCTCGTACCAGTCCGCGGCGTGGTTCGACGTTGCCACAATGGCCCGGCGCACGCCCGCATCGTACGCGCACCGCAGGACGTTGTACGCCATCTCGACATTCTGTTTCTCGATGAAGAAGTGGTCGATCGGTCTCCCCGTCCGCGACTTGTGGGCGAGGTGGATTACGGTGTCGACGCCCTCAAAATGCTGCTCGTACTGGGAGCGGTCGGGATCAATGAGGTCGACGACGTGAACGCCGTCCACCTTCTGCCCCTCGCGGTTCCTGTCGCTGACATCGAGGGGCACGACATCGTACCTCTCCCGGAGATCGTCGAGCATCCGGCCCGAAACGTATCCGGTTGCCCCGGTTATCAGGACTCTTCGTTTCGTCACTCTAGCCAAGTTCTCCTAGGAAGGAATTGAAGGGTTGGGGAAACCCATATCCGGTAAGTCGGACGCTACGTGAATCATCCGGTACCCGCCCTACCCGGTCCGATCTCTTTGCCAATCGGAATATCGGCGGCGAAGCGCGATTCTGCGTCGTCTTCGGGAGAATATCCCAACACTCGCCTGGCGTTGACGAGCGACCAGTACGCCCTCGTATTGTTGCTGATCCCATACACGACGTGCCAGGGAACTCCGTGCTCGTTTTCGATGTTCTCGGTCTCGATTGCCTTCGTAAACAGTTGAAGTTGATCGCGTTGACTCAAATACGAACCGAGTCCCCGCTTCAGGCCGGTCTCGTTACCCGAAGACATGCTTACGTCGAGCTCTCCGGGCGAGCCGATTCGCACGAGCACCATTCCCATCTTCCGCCCGAACGCTCCGCAGGCGAACTGGAACCCGAGGTGCTCGTAGGTCGCCTTCGACCACCCATAAAAATTGTGCGACAGGGGCAGGTCATAGGGATCGAGCGACTCCATCTTTCGAGGCTGAAGCAGTGCCGGCTCGTACCAGTTGGCGGCGTGGTTCGAGCTGGCAGCTACGACACGCTCAACCCCCGCGTCATACGCCGTGCGGAAGACGTTGTAGGCCATGTCGACGTTTTCCCGCTGGCTCTCGTACTGATCGATGGGCTCCCCCCTGCGGCGGATGTACGCAAGATGGACTACCGCGTCCACTCCCTCGAAGTGATGCGAATACTTGCTCCGGTCGGGATCAAGCAGGTCGGCGACCTGCACTCCACGCACCGGCCCTAAGCCTGTGTGTGCCCTATCAGGACTCGGCTCAACGGTGGAATCGAGCAGCGTCAGATCGTACCGCTCGCTGAACGCCGGCAGCATCCTGCTGGCAACATATCCCGCGGCGCCTGTAATGAGAACTCGCTTTTTGGCCATCCGATACCCCCATGAGATGCGCCAAGACATTGTAGTACGTTTCGCGACGGCATCCCAACCTCTTGCTGAGGTACGCGACCGTTTGCTACCATTGAGGGCGCGGCGGCATACCTCATGCCGCCGTCCGCGTGGGGCTGTAGCTCATCTGGGAGAGCGCTTCAATGGCATTGAAGAGGTAGGGGGTTCGAGTCCCCCCAGCTCCACCAAGTGCATGGACGGGCTAGGCTGCGCCCGCGTCCCAAACAGCGCAGTATGGTCGGTGGTCGTTACGTCTGCATTATCTGGATCAGGTTGCCGCAGGTGTCGTCAAAGACCGCAAT
>JAPPDQ010000564.1 GCA_028875495.1 Chloroflexota bacterium | reverse complement strand
ACATCGGGATCATCGTCCCTCGATGCACTGGGTAGCCGTCGGGCTTGGCCCGGGATAAGCAAATGCAGACGGAGGGACTTGTCGGGTCGAAGGGAGGGGTGTCCTTCCACAGTTGGAGCGTGCAAACTGGGCCAATCGTGGAGCAGACGGCTGGGATTTGGGATGACATCGAATCAGATGTGGCCAGGGGTCACACAGGTGCGGCGGCCGGCGGGTTGCGCCGACACATGGAGTACGTCGCTCGCGAGCTGGCGGACCGTCTCGGGGCAAAGCCACCCTTCCGGGGTGACTTCTCCTACGATCTTGGCGACCTATTACCGGCTGTTATTGGGCGCCACAAACAGCTACTGAAACGTGCCGCCGACGCAGCGAATAGGTGGAAGGATGAGGATGGCAAGGCGAGGGTCAAAGCCTTACAGACTGCGAGAAAGGAGGCGCTCGCCGCCTACAGCGGCGAAGCTTGGATCGTCAATAGGGCCGTCCACTTCAACGAGTGGGCGAACTTCACGACGGCGGAGTTTCGCAAGGTTGTCGAGGCTTTCAGACGCTTGCTCGGGGAAATGCAGTGTGCGGTATGCGAGACATGGCTTTACGTCACACCTAGGAAGGGCTATTCGGAAAACTTACGGTGCGAGTGTGGCTCAGTGACGTTGAATCTGAAGCCGAAGTAAGAAGGACGGCATCGCATTTCGTACCATGTTGGCCAGACCACCGCGGACCGCCCCGGCGCCGGATGCACTACCGAGTCTCACACGGAGTCTTCGGGCACACGACCAAACCCCTTACCCAAGACAACGTCCGACCAATCCGGCATAGCCCCGTTCCTCACGATCCGCAAAATGGCCTTCCGACAAAGATCCTGAGCGGCGCGCGTGACCGTCAACAAGTGTTCCTTGTTCTTTGCCTTGGGACGGCCAGCATGTATCACGCTCGATGCGAAATCGTACGCATCACGCAAGGTCCGAAAGTGCTCCTTCCGCGTTTCGAAGCTCTCCCCGAGCAGCCACGCACCCCTCATCCCGAGACGATGCCTCTTTTCTCCGACGATTCCTCGATCGTCGCTCAACAGCACCGACTCCAATGCGATTCTCAGTTCCACCAATTGCTCGTAGCGTCCCAGTGGTCGTCTTGATCGGATCCACCTAGCGATACCGCTGTCCAGCTTTCTGAATCTGTCAAGCAGCTTATGCAGTTCCAGACAACGAACCAACTGTTCTTTCGTCATGTGTACCGGTGACGGATCGTGTGTTTCTCTACGCGCACTCGATAGTCCGGCGTTCAGAAAGAACGCGTCGACGTCTCGATAGTCCCACCATTGCATGAACCAATCGATGTAATTGTCTGCTTCAATCGACATCGAACGGCACAGACTGTCCGGGGATACCGATGACAATTCAGGATTGCGAATCGTAGGGAGCTGTGGAACTCGCATGTCGCGCTCCCGGCTCGGCAAGTAGAGCCCAGGTCGACTGTCGTGTTCGATAGACAGCATGGCCCTATGGCTGTATTGTTCATGACGAATGTCATGCTCGTCGATTCGGACGAATAGGGATCTGGGGAACTGATCCCCGCTGCTCGGCAGTGTCTCCAGGTGAAGTCCGTCAATCGATCCCAGCGGTCCGTCAGTAATCACTCCCTTGAGCAAGGTACACGACCAAACACGAACAGGTACACCTTCAAGCCATTCCATCAGAAACTCGGCAGCCCTTTCAGACCCGATCCGCGCTGCAGCGACAACGAGGATCCTCGCGTAATCCTCAACAGAGGGCAAGCGCGGTGAAGCGAGTGAACCCGTCAGATGGTAGAGGCCGTTGCATACTGCACCGCTCTCAGGCAATCTGTACGGGGCCAAGTGTGGGCCGAGTTCGGCTACGAGTTCGGTTAGCGCGCCGCTGGATACGGTTATGGCCTCCGTATTCGAAAGCGAGTAATCACTCTTCCTCTTGTTCGCATAGAACTCACGCATCACCGGCGAGCCGAAGCGGATGCCGTAGACGTTCCTGAATTGGGCGCATTGGACCGCCCTCGCCATGCATTCTGTCAAGCGTTCAGTAGCCACAAATCCGATCCCTTCTCACGCTCAACCGTGGCAATCTGGTGAGACCTCCTTTTCGTTTCAGTCGGGCGCTCTCTAGTTGCACGTCCAGCACCGTCTTGGAACTTGCGAGCGATATGGAGTAAGCACGCAAGCATTCGCGCGGAAAGTATCAATCGATGGATCTGGGCAGCATGGATCACCGAAGAATCGAATCGGTCCGCTGGCGCGCCGCTAGCTTGAGTGTGCCTTGCTCACTGCCCAGCGCGTTTCGTACGCCTTGCAGATTCGGCGGATCATGGTGGCGTAGTGGAGAGGGTCACCGGGTGGTGGGGCTGGAGTATTATGAATGAGCGTCGGCCTCCGTGGCGCAGGTGCGTCGGCCGGTGCCTGAGCAAGGTTGTCGAAGTCAACCACAATGACCGACACGGCCTCGAAGCCTGGTTGGGTAGCCGGATGGTGGCGAAGCGGGAGTGTGCGAAACAGGTCCACGGTCTTTTTTCCCACCTGGGTGATGTTCTTGTGTGAGTGAATCTTGCCACGGGTCTGCGAAAAGAATACTTCGGATACGTTCACGGTCACAACGCCCACTGCGATCGTGTTTTCGTCGTATCGGTGCACGGTCTCGTGAACTGCCTCTAGGTCACCGAGCCGGTTATGGCGAGCCTTCAGGTGCTCAGTCATCAGTGCCTTGGCTTCCAGCGCCAGTTCCACGGTCGCAGGGACGTCCATCTGGATGCTGCCGTCCGAGGGAGGTACGGCGAATCCTGGTGGTGGTCCGACCAGCAGATCCACGTTTCGCCGCTTGGGGCCGACTTGAAGACTGCCGTTAAGTTTGGCGACGATCTCCCCAGCCCGCGCGCGTTTCGCGAACGCGGGACAATGTGCGATGATGTCCTCTAGGATGGCACGGCAAAGGAAGTTGCCATGCTTGTTGGATCGGGGATGGTAGCCCTCGTCGGCGAGGTGTTGAGCAAAGGCTTCCGGGCCGTTCACGGAAACTTGATCTTCGCCGGCACTCTATGGGCGTCCGTTTGTTGTAGGCGGCTCCGACCGATCTCCAGATAACGAGGGTCGATTTCGTACCCGATGCTCGATCTCGCGGTGTCCATCGCCGCAACAGTGGTCGTGCCCGTTCCCCAGAACGGATCGAGCACGGTATCCCCGACGAAGCTGAACATCTGAATCAACCGTGCTACCAACGCGACCGGGAACGGTGCAGGATGGCCTCGCTTCCTCGGCTCACCCGGGATGTCGCTCCAAATCGAGCGGAACCAACGCCGATGGTCTTGAGGTTCGATCAGGCTGAGCGCACGCTGGGCTGGGGTTGGCTTCCGGTAGGCACCTGGCTTCCGCAACATCAAGATCATCTCGATGTCGTTCTTGATGATCGCGTTCGGCTCGTACGGCTTCCCGAGAAACCCGACGCCCTTCGCTTCTGTCGCCATGTTCGCGATCTTGTACCACTGGATCGGAGTGAGGTAGTCGAAACCGGCCTGGCGCGCGCGAACCGAGATGTCCGCCGGAAGAGGCAACACGTGGTGGCGGCCGCCAGCGCGTCGCGAGATGCAAACACTTCCCACGACCACGCACATGCGGCCGCCGGGCGTCAGAACATCGTAGCAGTGCTGCCAGACTCGATCCAGCTCATCGAGGAATGCTTCGTACTTGTCGATGCTGCCCAACTGGCCCTCGGTTGGCTGATCGCCGTCGTAGTCGATCAGGTTGAAGTACGGGGGCGACGTGACAACCAGGTGGACAGGGCCAAGCCCTTCCCGCATGTCACGGGCATCGCCCTGGTAGACCGCGTGTATCGTCTCCTCGGGCGCAGATCCGTTCTCCCACGCCGCTCGCTTCGCGAGCCGCTTGAGGCGCAACGAAGATTCGGCACCAGACATGACCTCTTCAACGGTGAGCTCGCTCGCGATACGCTCGGCGCCAGACACCGCGACAGGGCCCCTAGCCTTCCACTCGGGCTTCGTGGGGGCCCCGGTCTTCGGGAGCTCTTCGTCCCGCACTGCGGTCG
>JAPPDQ010000565.1 GCA_028875495.1 Chloroflexota bacterium | reverse complement strand
CTTCACGCGCGTACACCTATCGCGCGTGAAGAGAAAAATCCAACACCACGGAGGGACCTGTGACTGCCAGTGAAGAGACCGCGACGACCGAGGAAATGATCGTCTGTCGAGACGTGCACAAGTGGTTCGGGGCGTTCCACGCGCTCAAAGGCGTGTCGACGACGATCAACAGGGGCGAGGTCGTGGTCGTCTTCGGCCCGTCGGGGTCGGGGAAGTCCACCTTCATCCGCACCATCAACCGGCTGGAGGAGCACCAGCGCGGCGACATCATCGTGGACGGCATCGAGCTTAGCAACGACGTTCGGAATATCGAGGCGATCCGGAGCGAGGTCGGGATGGTGTTCCAGTCGTTCAATCTCTTCCCCCACCTCACCGTAATGGACAACATCTCGCTGGCCCCGATCAAAGTTCGCAAGTGGCCGAAGGACCAGGCGCAGGAAGTGGCGATGAGCCTGCTCGAGCGAGTGGGCATCCCCGAACAGGCGGGAAAGTTCCCCGGCGAGCTGTCGGGCGGTCAGCAGCAGCGCGTTGCCATCGCCCGGGCGCTGGCCATGCAGCCGAAAATCATGCTCTTCGACGAGCCCACCTCCGCACTCGACCCGGAGATGATCAAAGAGGTGCTCGACGCCATGCGCGAGCTCGCGGACTCCGGCATGACCATGATCGTGGTCACCCACGAAATGGGGTTCGCCCGCGAGGTGTCCAACCGCATGATCATGTTCGACGAGGGCGTCATCGTCGAAGAGGGCACCCCCCACGACATCTTCAACAACCCCAAGCAGGACCGGACCAAGCTCTTCCTCTCACAGATCATTTGAGGCCTTGACGACTAGCAGATCCGTTCACCCTGAGCTTGTCGAAGGGTTCTACTGCCTAATGTGGTCATCTACATTGTCCACTAGTTGCTTCCGCGCAACTGCAAACTCATCCTCCGAGTGCATTGGCCCGTGATCTGGGAAGAGTTCAGACGACACGCGCCGAAGCTTGCAGGGCTCGGCGAGGAGCGAATAGAGCGCTCAGGCCTCGTCCTGCTCGGCACCCTCCGCAAGAATGGGTGGCCGCGCATCAGTCCAGTCGAGGCGTACATCACGGACGGCCATCTGTACTTGGGCATGATGTGGCAGTCTCGAAAGGCGCTGGACTTACTGCGCGACCCGCGCTGCACCGTCCACAGCGTCGTCTCCAAACCGGACGGCAGCGAGGGCGAGTTTAAAGTTTACGGACGCGCGGTCGACATTCACGATCCCGATATGCGCGGGTGCTTCGCAGATGCGGTCAATGAGCGGATAGGTTGGCGTCCGGAAGAGCCGGAGTTTCACCTATTCTCGATAGACATGGAAAGCGCCTCGTTCAGCGTCATCCAGGACGGGGAGTGGGTCCGGGAGGTCTGGAATGCTGACTGACATCAGCATCGTGATGCATTACCCGCCCGCCCCCACGTTGACACCTATATGCCGCACGCATAGAATCTGTGAATTCCAACGCCGTTCGTTGGACAGGGAGGTCGGGCGAATAGGCCCAAGGAGGCATTGATGGGAACGAAAGCGTATGTGTAGATCGAGGTGGCCGTGGGCAAGGCCAAGGCAGTGGCGGACGAGATCCTCAGCCTCGAGGGAGTCAAGACCGTCGACGTGGTCATGGGTACCTTCGACATTATCGCCGTCGTGAACGCATCTGACGTGAGCGCCGTCGCGTCCCTTGTGACGGGTGACATCCACACCATCGACGGCGTCCTTCGCACTCAGACCTGTCTGGCCGTCGTTGCCACCTAATACACCCCTGATTCTTCCACAGAACGAGGCAAGAAGCGCCATGATCAATGAGACGGCGTTCTCGATGGACACGTCGAGCATCAAATACGGCCCCGGGGTCACCCGCGAGGTCGGGTACGAGATGCGCCGTCTAGGCGCTCGCCGCGTAATGGTTCTGACCGATCCGCGCATGGCGCAGAGCGAGGCGACCACCGTGACACTTGACTCGCTGAGGGCCGAGGGCGTCGACGCGGTGCTCTACGACCGGGTGCGCGTCGAGCCGACGGACGTGTCGTTCAAGCAGGCGATCGAGTTCGCCACAGACGGCGCTTTCGATGGCTTCGTCGCTGTCGGCGGCGGCTCCAGCATGGACACGGCCAAGGCGGCCAACCTGTACTCCACGTACCCTGCCGACTTTTTTACGTACGTCAACGCGCCCATCGGCAAGGGCGAGCCTGTGCCGGGGCCCCTGCGACCCCTCATCGCCATTCCCACGACGACCGGCACCGGCAGCGAGACGACCGGCGTTGCGATCTTCGACCTGCTGGAGATGAAGGCCAAGACGGGCATCTCGCACCGCGCGCTCAGGCCGGTCATGGGCATCGTCGATCCCGACAACGTGCGCGACCTCCCCCCGATGGTCACGGCGTGCAGCGGCTTCGACGTGCTGAGTCACGGACTGGAGTCATTCACCGCCATGCCGTTCGGCCGGCGCGAGGCCCCGCAGAACCCCGGCCTGCGTCCGTCCTATCAGGGCTCGAACCCGATCAGCGACGTATGGGCGCTGAAGGCCATCGAGATGGTAGCCGAGAACATGCACAGCGCCGTCCACGACCCCGACGACGCCGAGGCGCGCGGGCAGATGCTCCTCGCCGCAACGTTCGCGGGAGTCGGATTTGGCAACGCGGGCTGTCACCTGCCCCACGGCATGTCTTACCCCGTCGCGGGCATGGTCAGGGACTTCGTCCCGGACGACTATCCTCACGAGGAACCCATCGTCCCGCACGGCATGTCGGTGATCCTGAACGCTCCCGCCGTGTTCCGGTACACCGGCCCGACCAACCCTGGGCGGCACCTCCACGCCGCGCGGCTAATGGGGGCAGAGGTGTCCGGCGCGGGACTGGAGGACGCGGGCGACGTTCTCGGCGACATGATCGTAAAGTTCATCCGGGACATGGGCCTGCCCAACGGACTCGGCGCGGTGGGCTACACGGAAGAAGACGTTCCGAACCTCGTCGAGGGCACTCTGCCCCAGCACCGGGTCACGAAGCTGTCACCCCGTCCCGCCGAGGCCGGCGACCTCACGCAGCTCTTCCGTGACTCCCTCACCCTGTGGTGACCTAGTGGTCCAACACCCTAGTATTGAAGGGTAGCGAGGCTACGACTTGGTAGGGGCGGGTTTGAAACCCGCCCTGTCGTTGTACAATCCAATTCCGACCCCGACCGCTACCCGTCATTCCTGCGAAGGCAGGAATCCAGAGAATCTGATAAGGCGAGTGCACAGCCCTATTGCTCCAATCTCGCCTATCCGTCATTTCAATGATCTCGGCCCACTAGGTTTTAGTCTGAAAGCGTGCCCAATGAGCCACCGAATCCGTTCGTGGTGAGCTTGTCGAACCATGAACGACCCTTCGACACCCGCTTACCGGACTCACCACCAACCGCCCTACGAAATTCTTTCCACTTTCTTCTTTCTCACTCCCTCGGCGGCTCGTGGATGCCGGCGTTGGGATCGTGCGGGTTGCCGCCGAAGAAGAGGTAGGCCAGCATATCTTCGCCGATGTTCTTCGTGTAGTGCTTGAGGCCCGGCGGCGTGTAGACCCACGACCCCTTCGTGATGACGCGCTCCTCGTCGCCGACGCGCATCTGACCCGTCCCCTGCAAAACGTAGTAGAACATCGGGGTCTGGTGCTCGTGCGACTCGTAGACGCCGCCGGGGTGGAAGCTGTTTACTCCCAGTAGCCGGTCGTACGTCTCCGAGCCGGGCAGACGGTCCTCCATAGCGCTCATGTCGATGGACTGGTAGTGGCTGCCGTCCACCGCAACCAGCGTATGCCCAAATTTCTCTTCCTTGAAATTCTTCCATTCGGACTCGTCGAATATGTATTGGTACATGGGCCGTCTCCTTCCTTCTCGACATCGAGTTGCGCGTACTTTCTCATATAGCAGAGTGTGCGTCCAGTTCAGAGAAAAGGACGCTATTGGTATGAAAATAGGCCCCGGCTAACCCCTTGTAGGGGCAACCCTTGTGGTTGCCCATCCTCGGTTCAGGCCAATTTTCATCCCTCGATGTGCAGGCGACCATCCTGCATGGACGAGTCCT
>JAPPDQ010000490.1 GCA_028875495.1 Chloroflexota bacterium | reverse complement strand
CTCTCCCGTCGTGGGAGAGGGCTAGGGTGAGGGTGATTTGTAATATCAATACTATGGAGACTATGTGCCAGTGTAGACGACCACAATAGTTTGGGGGAGCAAAGCTATAACATTAATAGAAGCTTAGAACAGGCTCCGTTACCCTAGGTGGGGAGGTTCCGCCCACATGGTGTCGGCAGACAACGACCAACTGAGCAAACTGGGACAGATATTTGCGAGGTTCTCCGAGGAGATTTTCCCTGGCAGTTCGCCGCTCTACACGGCCCTGTCCAACGCCATCGCTGAAGACATCGACGTGCTCAGAATCGCCTCATCCGCCCGTGGGCGACCGGTCCCAAACCTGCTCTTCGCCGCCGTCCACTACCTGCTCCTCAGCGGCGTGGATGGCACACTCTCGTCCTTCTATCCCAGCCTGACGCCCGACCCTCGCCCCAATACCGACGCCTATCCGCACTTCCGCGAATTCTGCCTGGCCCACGAGTCCGCCATCCGCAAACTGCTGTCCACCCGTCTCGTGCAGACCAACGAGGTCGGTCGGTGTGCCTATTTGATGCCGGCCTTCTCGCTCATCGCCGACGAAAATCCGGGACTCCCATTGTCTCTCGTGGACATCGGCACGAGCGCCGGACTGCACCTGCTTTGGGACCGCTATGCCTACGAGTACGCCGGTCACCCCATCGCCGGCGACACATCCTCTCCGGTGCGAATAATGGCCGACGTTCGCGGCAGTAGCAGCCCGCCGATTCCGACCCGTTTCCCACCCGTGGCGTTCCGCATCGGTCTCGACCTCGATCCGGTACGTCTGACCGACCCCGACTCTGCCCTCTGGCTGAGGGCGTTGATATGGCCGGAGCATGAACGCCGAGCGGCCCAACTCAAGGCGGCAATAGGCCTCGCCATCGACAACCCGCCCACGCTGGTTGCCGGAAACGCTCTAGAGATGCTGCCGGGTGTCCTTGATCGCGTACCCGCGGAATCGACTCTCTGCATCTTCCATAACTACACCCTCAACCAGTTCTCGCTGGAGGACCGCAGCCGATTCGACTCCATACTGGATGAATGCTCGATGGACAGAGACGTACACCTGCTCTCGGGCGAGGGCCGCTGGGGACACGACTACGCCACGCTTGAGTTGGTCTCGATCAGACACGGCAGCAGGTCGAGCCGGAAGTTGGCCAATGTCGACTACCACGGCAAATGGCTGGAGTGGGTGGCCTAATTGTTCAACATGATTGTATTGACGGGTACCTAATGCCGGTTCATTCCGACTACCTGCCATGCCTGTGACACAGTTCACAACCCGTCATTCCGGCCTAGAGCTTGCCCCGTATTACGATACGGGGCCGGAATCCAGTCCCGATTTGACAAACAAGAACGTATGTACCATACTACACATAAGCAATTGTCCACGGCCCAATCAGGCCATAACGAGAGACGGCGCAGAGTGGCAGAAAATGGCACAGATAGAAGAGAACTTTCTCGAAATACCGGCGCTCTCTATTCGCCAACTCACGTCATCGCCATCATTCTGCAACGCCACCCAACTTTACAATAACGATGGAAATGCCACAAAATGTCACACCATGCCACAAATTTACAGTAATTACTTGGGATAGACGGTCTCTCACGCCTCCCCGTCCAGACCTCAGTTGCGTCCTATCGCCGAGATCAAAATGAGTGCCGGGTGTGCCACTGGGATCCACCCAGCGAGCCTCGTGGTTCAACATGGTTGTATTGACGGGTACCTAATGCCGGTTCATTCCGACTACCTGCCATGCCTGTGACACAGTTAACAACCCGTCATTCTTGCGAAGGAACGTCACCCCGTACCCCCATACGGGGCAGGGATCCAGAAAATCTGATAAGGCGAGTGCCCGCCATATTGCTCCAATCTCGCCTACCCATCATTTCAAAGATTTCGGTCTACTAGTCGCAACGCCTGTTTCTTCTAAATTCTATGGTTTCAGAAACCCAAGCTCATTTGAAAGTCGTACTTGGGCAAGTTAGACGAGAACGTCATCAAGTGGTAGTATTCGGCATACACCGACGTTGGCAGATTAAGAATATCGATGAAAAGACCTCGGGGGATGGAACATAACTCGCCTGAAGACCCTGTTCCGGGGGACATGAGGAGGGAGGACCCATGAAGGCGCTAAACATCGTCAACCGTAGGAACCTGTCAATACTTGTAGGAGCGATCGTTCTCGCCCTGTTTGCAACGGCGTGTCCCGCCCAGGACAGCCCGATCCCCGTCGGAGAGCGCGCCACACCCACCCAAGCGCCGGCCGCCGCATCGACATCGAGCGGCACGCAGTCCGGCGGTGGGCAGTCAGCTCAGTCGACGGGCCCTGTCGCCACCTTCACCCCGCTCGCCACACTGGAGCCCCAGGCTGCCGTGGCCACCGTGGAGGCGCGGGAGGAAGTCCATCTCGCGTCACTGTTCGAGCCGTCCGTGGGCGCGGTCAAGTTCGCCGAGTGGGATGACAAGCCTCTCCAGTTCTCGAACGCTCTCCTGGGCTACATCCTCGTCTACGCCTACGACTTCCAGGTCGAGCTGGTCCAGCTTGAGGGCGAGACGTACCAGGATGCCTTTCAAAATGGCGAGTTGGACGTTCTTCTCATGCTGGACAAGGACGCGGCGGGAGGCTGGTACACGACTCATATCGACGGCAAGGCGATCACGGACTTGGGCTCCGTGCGCGATGGCGACGACAAAAGTCGCATCGTCGTGCACTCCGGCCTCAGCGAGCGAGCGCCGGAGGTGGTCGACTTCCTGATGAAGGCCAAACCGACCGATGAATTGATCGATGAGCTTTCGGCGTCGATCAGAGGAGGCCGCATCGGAATAAAGCCTACGGCCATGGCCATCAAGTTCCTCAAGAACCACGAGAGCATCTGGGGCTCTTGGGTTTCCGTGGAGGGTGCCGATAAGGTCAGGGCCGCGATCGAGTCCGGCAAGACGAGTCTCGTCAATCGCAAGTGCATCCCCGACGGCGGTTCGGGAGGCGGCAGTCCCAACTGCGGCACCTAGTACGTCGCCCTCGCTTGGCGAAGTCGAAACCGCTCCTCGGCGGGAGCGGTTCCGTGCGACTTGGCCCGATTCTTCAGAACACTGGAAACGGAGGCGAGCATGGCGACTCGCGTGCTTGAGCTGATCGAGAACACGTTGGGTGCCGGAGAGCGCGTCTCCCTGCCCGCGACCAACCGCATCGTCTACGTCGTCGAGGGCGAGGCCGAGGCGCAGTCGGACGACACAACGGATCGCATCACCCCGAACGAGGCCCGCCACTTCTCCGGCAACCTCAGCCTTCAGGCGGGCGATGGCGGAGCAAGGCTGTGGCGGTGGGAGCTGTCTTCCAGGGGGCAAGGACGCCTGTCCAAGCTACGCGCGGCCATCCCCGTCGACGATGACGGCGAATACCTCATGCGCTGCGACCGCGTCGACTTCCCGCTCGGCGGCATCGCATACACCCACACCCACCAGGGGCCGGGGATCCGCTGCCTCTACATGGGCGAGTTCGACGTGACCGTCGACGAAAAGACGAAGCACCTGCTCCCCGGCGAGGCTTGGTTTGAGGCCGGCCCCGACCCCGTCTACGCCGAGGCCTCCAAGACCGAGCTCACCGCATTCATCCGGGTCATGGTCCTCCCACGCCGGCTACTCGGCCAAAGCTCCATCCGCTACGTCAAGAGTGAGGACGCCGACAAGCCAAAGACCCAGACCTACACCGTTTTCGTCGACCAACCCATCGAGGTCTGAGCCACGAACCGACTAGCGAGCACATTGGCGTTCCCGTCATTCCCGCGTAGGAAGACCTTTGCATGACTCGTGATGGGAGTCTGGAAATCCCTTCCCCCTTGATGGGGGAAGGTTAGGATGGGGGTGAAATTCGCCGTGCTAAGGCAATATCTGGAGGATATGTAAAGGTCTCCATAGGCGGGAATCCAGATCGGGCGCTAGGCAGCGTTGACAATTTGGTTCTCTGTCATTCCTCTGAAAATACCCCCCGGCAAACCACTCGTAGGGGCAACCCTTGTGGTTGCCCGTCCTCCGCTCGGCACCCATTTTCATGATTGGTGGTGTC
>JAPPDQ010000285.1 GCA_028875495.1 Chloroflexota bacterium | reverse complement strand
CTGCCAATCAGGTCCTTGTGGCACTCCAGCGCCCTTGACATTTCCTCAGGTCGGAAATAGACATCAAAGGGCATATCTCCCTTGGCGGAGTTGCACGCTCGACAGAGTGGCACAACGTTCATCTTCACCGTTTGGCTGTCACGGACACATAGGACGAAGTTCCCACCTTCATTCTTCGGGATGCCGTAGTGATCAAGTGTCAAATCGTCTGTTCCCCCGCAGTGCAGGCAGCAGCCACCAAACGAGGAAACGACCGCTTCAGTGAGCTTGGGCCGCCGGAAATGGTTATCTAGCAGATTGCCGCGTTTGTAGTCCTGTCTTCGAATAAGGAACTGGTCCCTCTGATAGTCAGCGGTTACGCTCTGTCGCAATCTTCCGAGCCTTTCGGCGTCTTCTGCTCGGCGAGCCTGCTCCGCCCGTCGTCTATGCTCTCGGCGCGATAGTGCGTCCGCTACCTTCTCGGGTTCATTCTCTTCCTGCCAGTAGCAGACAGCACATTGCCCGCGCATCCAATCGGGCCCGTCTACCTGCAGGCCCCGGCCACGGTATCGGCGACGTCGTCGGTAGCCCCTGTGGTACGGTGCATCCGCTTCTGGTGCTTCGGGGTCCTCCGGACCCATCAGAGGGGACTCTCGACACGTCCGACACATGTTGAGTTGCTCAGCCTCCAAGCATTGCTCGCAACGGGGTCGTTGCCTCTCCAGGTATGAACCACCGCTCCAGTTGTCGCTGGCAACAAAGAACTCTACGCTGCACCAGTGGCAGGTTCGGCGGCGCTTCTCCAAGTCGTAAGCCTCTTCACATGCCTGGCAACGTTGCCCTTCGTGTCTCCCTCGTTTCCAATCAGATCTGCTCTTCACCGTTCTCAGATCGACCCCGCAATCCCAGCACCATGGCGGTTCATCTGTCACTTCGCGCCAGAGGAAACCGCATGCTCGAATGAACCAAGCCAACAGGTGACCAACGACTACGATAGCGATGAGAATGGGGAAAACGATCAGATCGCCGAGGGATAGAAGCGCGTCGATCACCGACAGGTCCCCGGAGACCACTTCGACGCCCAACCTAATGACGCCAAACAGGAATAGTGCAAAGAGGAAGTATGCGAAGACAGTCATAGGTCGTAGGGCGCCAAGGATGGCCGCGTCGACTACTGCCCCACGGGTACCGGCAAGAGCCCTTGGCCCCCGAGGCACGAGACCTGTCGGCTCTTGAAGCTCATGGGCCTCGAACGTCAGAATACGGTTTGCTGATGCTGGTCACTCTCTGTGTGATCTCGCGAAACGAGCTTCCCTCGCATCCCTGCTTGAGCCACGGCAGGCTCCCACGCTTTACCGCACGTCCTTGACCCGTTCCCACTCCCGCTTCAATAGGACTGTTGCGAGCCTAGTAGCGCAGACTTTCCACTCTTGCTGTACCGCTTCGTCTTCATCGGCAAGTAAGTTGGCGGGAATGCACAATTTGCATCGAGGACCCGGGTCCAAACCTCTATCCTCCAAGCCGTACATAGACCGAAGAATTGCCATCAAGGCTCGGTGAATACGCTCATTCGGATTGAGTGACAATTCCAACCTTGTCAAGCTATTCTTGAGTTTCTCGCACTTCGCACTATCGCACTCGCCTGTGGTGTTCGGAAACCCAGCGATTAGGTCGGCGATTCCCTCCTGATGGAAGTTATCCAAGCGTGCCGGTTCTCCGAACGTGCCTTTAATCGGCCCTGATAGAAGATGGAGAAACCAGCGACGCCAACGGCTAGCCCACCGATCAATACCCCAAGACTCTGCAGGTAATCGACACTGTTGCAGTTGATTAGGTCACTATGGACTTGACAAATCAGGCTTGCAGTGCTCCCGAGAAGCAGAAGACCAGTTGCGAGGAACCCGAGACGGATTAGGAGACGCCTTCTTGGCCAGCGATCTGGCCACCACCCTATCCAAGCAGAACGAGGTTTCCCGTCGTCTGACATCGGATCCAAGTCATCACCTTTCAGTATGGACTCAATCTCAGGCCATTCCAGCTCCTCGTCTGGACCACTTTTGGATACATCATACCAGTTGGTCTTGTAAGCGCGGATATAGCCTTGTCGAATGAGAACACAGAAAACGCAACACCCGCCAATCAAGCCAGCGAGGAGCACAAGCACAATTGGATGCCAGTTGGTCAAGAGCCAGTAGAGGAGAGCCAACGGAAACGAACTGAGTATGATTACCATTAGGCATTTCATCTGGACGGTCTCCATCGTAGTCCTTGGCCCTCCGAACCATCAGGCCATTTCGGTCGCTAGACGAACTGAACCGACATCTTCAACCGCGCTAGTGTCAAACAGGATCGAACTCCATCAACTCTCCTCTCCGGAGAGAACCTCCCAGACCCGCTTATACCCGGTGCCTGATAGCGACGCGCCCTCCGGTCTCACACCGTCCCACTCATCGGCGCCCAATCCCCGCAGGAAGCTCCGCGCTGCTCCCACCGAATACCGCCTCTCATCCTCACCGGTGACATCCCGGTAGAGGCTCCCCAACGCCTCGGCCGCGCTGCGCGGGGCGGCATTCATCCGCATGAGCACCGCATCCTCGCTGCTCACACCGTGATAGATCATGGCCGGCAGTGCATTGATCCGCCGCTTGTCGGCTTCGGAAAGGACGTCGAAATCGATGCCCGACACCCGACTCAGGGCCGAAACACCCCATGTTCCGCTGTTGACGATGGTGCGATAGATTGCCCTGCACGCATCCGTCAGGGCGGCTGTGCCCACTTCGTCGTCGTTGTCGCGGCTGAAGTACTCCCTCGCGATATCTTCCAGACCCCTTCCGTTCACCCAGTCGTTGGTGATCTCGGAGATCCGGCTCCGATCGAACCCTTGTCCCCCCAGCTCGTCCAGATTCTGCTTCAGTTGGGGCACCCTCAACATGACACCGAACAGATCCGCCATTCTGCCGCCGTTGCCGAAGAGGCTCTCCGGTGCCCAGTCAGAGGGGGTGAGCCTGTCTTCCAAGTTGCCGAGGCCACCCATTGCCGCCCGCACACCCTCCGGGGAGAACCCCGTAGAATCCGCGAGTTCCGGAATGCCCTGAGGCATGGCGGCAAGCTCGCGCGCATAGCTCTGCGTCGCATCGAGAAGGGCATCCGCCTTCTGTCTCTGCTGCGGATCGTTCCGCATCGAGGTGTACCCGTAGGTCTGTCTCAAGAGCTGCTCAGAATCTGCGAGCACTGCATCCAGGTTCTTCTTCTCCGCCCAGAGATGTGCGATGTAGCAGCGAAAGTCCTCCCACTGATCCTTCCAGAGCACATCCGACAGCTGCGCCAACGACCCCTGTGCCGCCAACTCGTCCAGAAGGACCACGAGACGCGAGACGAGCGCACCCGTGTTACGACTCACGAACTCGATCAAAGCATCGCGATCGCTCCCCTCGGACAGTCCGACTACTCCGACGCTGTCGTGACCGATCCGTCCTGCGCGCCCCGCAAGGTTCCAGAACTCCCGCGGCGCGATCTCCACCGATCTTGTCCCCTGCGGTACATGGCGCGAGGACAGAAAGACCGATGACACCGGAAAGTTGATGCCTTGGGCGATCGTCGACGTCGCGCACAGCATTCGCAGGCTGCCCGTCTCCGCTAGCCACTCCATCAGCGCCCGGACATCGTCGGACAGCCCGGCATGGTGCACGCCCACGCCCTTGTCGAGCATGCCGACCAGCCTAAAGTCGGCGCTGATCTCGGTGCGCAGGAAGTCCTGCACCAGCCTTATGTCTGACGGTACTTCATCCATCTCGGGGAGGCTCCGCGCCGCTTCCCCCGCCATCTTCCAGACCGTGCTTATTCTGTTGGCCACCGCAACGCTCGTGCCTCGCGCCGACATCACCGCACCAATCGCCGCCGTCTGCAGCCCGAACCCCTTCTGCACACCCTTCGCAAGCACCTGGCTCTTTGGTACGTCGATTGGCTTCACCCCCCCTACGCGGTGCGTTCCATGAAGCGGCATCGCCTTTTCACTCGCGGTCAGAGTCTCGAAATCGAGGTGCCAGCCACCCAGCGTGCTATCATCGGCCACGGCCCGGTAGAGACCTATGATCCGCTCGTTCGGCGTCCACGGACCCGTAC
>JAPPDQ010000064.1 GCA_028875495.1 Chloroflexota bacterium | reverse complement strand
CAACGACGCCCGCCACTATTACCTGTTCGTCTTCGAGCCTCCGATGACCATGGAAGATGCCTGGCGTCCCATCGACGAGGTGGCCGGCACCGGAGTGGACACCTTTGTCTACGGCGTGTCGCGAGTCGATGGGCTGTACTACCCGTCCAAGGCGAGCACGCAGTTCAAGCACGGCGAGCATGGCCCCGGCTCTCCGGCCTTCAAGCAGAACGCCTACTGGCGTACGTGGCATAACATGAAGAGCCTCGAAGAGCGCGGCCTCGACCCGCTCAGCGTGCTCATCGACCGCGCCCACGACAAGGGCATGGACTTCTTCGCCAGTCTGAGACTTTCCAGCTACCCGACTATCGATCCTGCCCACGAGGTGAAATCGGGCGGTCGAGGATGGGTGCATCGGGAGGTCCGTGACTTCCAGCGCGAGGTTCTCCGTGAGTTGGCCGTCGACTATCCGACTGAGGGCGTGGAGCTGGACTTCGCAGCCGCGCCGGGCGGATCGTCCCCGCACTTCCGAGATGAGAACGATGCCCGCGAGTACACGCCAGCCGTCACCGAGTGGGTCGCCGAGGTCGCTGACATTGTGCGAGGGCGCCCGGGTACTACCGGAGAAGTAGGCGCTAGAGTCTATCCGACCGAAGACCTCAATTTGAGGCAGGGCTTCGACGTTCGGCAGTGGCTCAAAGATGGGTCGGTCGACTGGGTTGCGCCGCTCCTCTACGCGCACAACCAGATCGACCCTCACGTCGACCTGTCATGGCTCATTGAGGCTGCTCACGATGTGGATGTCTCCGTCTACGCAACGATCCAACCCCACCATTTCGACCCCGGACGCGAGACTTTCGTAACCGAACATGCCACGCCCGCCATGAGACGCGCGGCCGTTGCCGCATTCCGCGAACAGGGCGCGGATGGGATGTATACGTGGTTTCTCCCCTGGCCTTTCGGCGATGCTGAACGACGAGTCCTTTCGGAAATGGCCGACCCTGATCTCATCGTGGAAGCTGACAAGCACTACGTTGTATCCCGTCGGAGCGACTTTTCAAAACGGGCTGGTTTGGATACACAACTGCCGGTAACCATCGAGGCATCCGACACGGGCACCCGACACCCTTTCAGACTTTTCTGCGCCGACGACCTGCAGGGCAAGGCCGACCGCGTCAAGCAGGTGCGCCTCAAGGTGTACATCGGCGACATCGTCTCGGAGGACAAGGTACGGTTCCTCCTCAATGGCGAGTCGCTGGAAAGCGAGACGTGCCTGCGACACTTCCCGAAAGGTCTCCCGCCGTATCACGGTCAGTGGCTTGACTTCGATCTGAGACACGTCCGCCCCACGAAAGGCTGGAACACCCTCGATATCGTCCTGGACGGACGGCCCGCCGACCTCATCAGCCCCTTGGTGGTGCAAGACATCGAGTTCATCGTCGAGTATGGCCCCTATCCCTCGACACCCGACTTTTCTGCCCGCATCCAACCGAAGTGAACGGCCAGGCAGCGCGCAAACGCTATGGAGAGAGGTGAAACCCCGTGAGGAACTATAGCATCGATTTGAACATAGAAAGCAAAGCGGGAGTCAGTCCTCGAACGTTCGAGGTCGGCTCGGTGGCCGGAGCGCGATTTACCGCCCGTGATGTCGATGGCCTCCGCCAACAAATGGATGAACAGCTCGCGAAGGAAGGCCACTTCTCGTCTGCCACACACACCAATCCCTCGATCTTTCGCATCGCGCGATATCTCCTCACTCAGGACACGGAGTTCGAGGTGCAGGGGACGATGACGGGCGGGGAGGGCGAGGTCGTGGCAATTCGCGACGGCGACGAAATCTTCATCTCCGCTGGCAGCGACCAGTGCGACCGCGAGCTTGATCCAATCTTCCCAGACAAGCCGAAGCAGATGTGTCCCCACCCCGTGGCGACGACCGCTTGGCCCTACGCGGAAGTCAGGGACCACTGGGACGAGTTGAGAATTCAAAGCACTGTCACCGTTCAGGGTTACGCCGTTCCGCTTCAGGACTCGCGGCTCGAAGCGCTCGTCACGCTCGACTACCTCCTGGACATGCCGTCCGTCCGGTCGCTCCCGGACGTTGCCTTCCTGTACTGCGGCTCGTCGCCGTTCCTCGACAGCGCCGAGGAGGCGGTCAAGGAGCACAATCTGTCCCCCTTCACCACGTGGGGCGTGGGCGACGCCTTCTCCGTTCGGCTCTACGACCCCGTCCTCGAACGGGCCATCGAACACAGCTTCGTGCCCGTTCCCGTCGGGGACGACCTCGCCGAGCGGCAGTCGGCAGACAGAGCGCTCCCGAACTTCCCGATGATGGACTGAACATTTCTCCGAATGCCTCCTACTTATCTACGTGAAATCCATGCCCAACTCCTCCAACTCCATCTACACCACACTCATACGGGATCTACCGGAAGGCGAGCGTCCCAGAGAGCGGCTCGCTAAGTACGGCGTCTCTGCCCTCAGCAACCCTGAGTTGATCGCCATTCTCCTCCGCACGGGCATGAAGGGGGAGAGCGTCTTGAACATGTCCTATAGGCTAGTGTCAGAATTCGGTGGCTTTGAGAAGATGGGTCAAGCTTCCTTCACCCAATTGTGTTCGCAAGACGGCATTAGCGAGGCAAAGGCATGCCAGCTTCTCGCGGCTTTCGAGTTGGGGCGGCGTCTCATATCACTGAGCCCGAAAGAACGCACTACAATCAACTCCCCGCGCGATGTCTACAATCTCTTGGGGGCAGATATGCGCTACCGAGACCAGGAGCACCTGCGCGTACTGCTCGTATCAACCAATTCCGAGGTGGTCGGCAACCTCGAAATATATAAAGGCACAGTTAACTCTGCGGCGGTCCGCGTGGCTGAAGTCTTGAAGCCCGCCGTCCTTGAGAACGTTCCCTCAATCATCGTAGTGCATAACCACCCATCGGGCGATCCCACGCCAAGCGGCCCGGACATCATGATTACCCGCCAAATCAAGCAGGCCGCCGAGCTGCTGGACATCGAGCTGCTCGATCACATCGTCATCGGTGGCGGGACCTTCGTCAGCATGAAGGATAGGGGACTGGGATTCCCCTCATAAGGCAAGCTCTCCGACGCTTCAAGTTGGTCTTCAAAGTGAATCGAGGGTCAATGACAGTCCCAATCCACATCGGTTCGACCAAGCAGCTCTTTCTCGACGATCAGGTCATCGATACCCTCGACAACGTCGTGCGCCAATTCCGCCGCCCTGTACGCATTCCAATTTGCCAGGCCCGGCACAAGGCAGAGTCCGGCCAACCTACTTGCACCGGGAGTTAGGGAAGCGCCCTGGTCCTACACACCATTCACACGACAACAACGGAGGAAAAACTCTATGCAAAACATAAGAGTCGGAATCATCGGAGCGGGAGCCGTCGCGCAGTCGCGGCATATCCCTCGTCTCAAGGACATCGAGGGCGTAGAGCTTGCGATGGTATGGAACCGCACGCTACAGAAGACCAAGGAGATTGCGCGAGAGTTTGGATTCACTCAGGCCGTCGCCGACTGGCAACAGATCGCGGAATCGCCGGACATCGACGCCGTCGTTATCGCGACGCCGCCCGGCACTCACCATGAAATGACACTTGCCTGTCTGTCTAACGGCAAGCACGTGCTGTGCCAGGCGCGAATGTCGCGCAACCTGAAAGAAGCCCACGAGATGCGGGACGCGGCGGCTGAGTCGGGCAAGGTGACGTGCCTCTATCCCCCCTTTCCCGGCCTCAAGGGTGACCGCACAATGCTCCGCCTCCTGCACGATGAGGACTACATCGGAGAGCTTCGCGAGATCCGCGTAGTCGGCATGGCCGCACCGGCCGCTAGGGACTCATACGACTGGCGTCGCGATCCCGACGTGAGCGGTCTCCATCTCCTGACCATGGGTATGTGGGTCGAGGTGCTGAACCGCTGGGTAGGCCCCGCCACGTCGATCGGGGCCAGGGCGGGCTACCACTTCGACAAAGTGAGAAACGCCGACGGTGAGTTGGTGGAAGCCACTGTTCCCGACTCGGTATCCATAACCGCCGACCTCGAATGCGGCGCGACGGCCTCCTACCACTTCTCCACCGAGGCGTCGTTTGCCGGCCCGCAAAAGATCGAACTATACGGCTACC
>JAPPDQ010000618.1 GCA_028875495.1 Chloroflexota bacterium | reverse complement strand
GACAGCGGCAATGAAAGATCGGTCACGCGCTGATCATCAACATAACCGTTCAAGAACGACACGATGTCGCTCAACTGGGCCGAGTACGTTGCCTTAAGCGGTGGGTGGCGGTTCTCCATACCTTGCATTCGCCCTTCGAGGCAGCGGCGTTCCAACACGGCAAGCATGTTGCCCAGCGGGTCGCCTGCAGTCCAGACGAAAGAATTGCTGTCCGTAACCCACTCTAGGCGTCGCTGAGGCGTGCCAACAGGCTCCAAGTTCCACCTGATCGCGCCTACCCCTTGAGTCGGCTCATGAAGGATCGACGACATGGCCCTAGCCAGCCTGAATTCGACAGATTTGTCATTGGCATAGTCAAGCCAATCAAGCGAGAGATTGCCGAGCGGCCCCACGTTCTCCCGCAACCCCGAACTCGCCACCCACCGCTCGGCGCGTCCCACAGCAATCAGCACGTCCTGAAGATCGCGTGGACGCCCTCGTTGGCAAAACTCGATGATTGCGCCCTCGACCTGCCTCAAGACCATGCCAAGGCCAGCTGGGGCCCTGCTGCCAGACGCATTGCGCCGAAGGCTGTCCAGCCACCCATCCAGATCGAACAGCACGTTGGCAAAGTTGGCGCGCTCCGATGCTTCGTGTTCGGGGATATAAAATCGTCCCAAAGGAGCGGCCAGATACGCCAATCCGTTCCGCACCAAGAATCCGTATCGTTGAAACTGCCGGACGCCGCGCTCCGTCCCCAAGCCGACGACTGCCCTAGCAAAGTCCGTGCCATTCGCTCCCTGTCGCCGCCCCACCTGGGCGCGTCCCTCCGAAACCAGGTGGTCCAATTCCTGGATGTTGGTGGGCTGGTCCCATAAGGGAGCCCAGAACTCGGCCCTAGAAGAGTCACCATACTCGGAATCTGCGGACGTTCCATACCCGGCAGCGGAGCTATCTACGGTGAATGGGAAAACAGCTTTGGACGATGCTTGCGATGAAAGTCTCCGTGCAGCCGCGCCGGCGAACAGAAGGACGCCTTCGAACATAAACACGTAGTCCCAGGGGTTCGTCAGCGCATCATCGTTGAACCCTACGGATGCGTTGGCGCCCCCCACGCCTCCAGGATTGTAGAATCCCGTCGATCGCTTCTTCATGAGCTCTGGTGAACCCTCATTGAACAACGCAGCGATGAGACGGTTCCGAGCCGCCGAAGCCCCGTTGCGCTTCTTATCTATATTCAATGCGGAGACCACGTTCTGCATGAAGTTGTTGCTGAACTCCAGCCGTCCGTCGTTGCCGCCCGTACCTAGAAGGGGTGGGAATCTCGCTCCATCTGCAGTAAGGACGTACGTCGCGTCGAGCCAGTCCAGCGCGTCGTCAGGAAACTCGGCCCTGCACTGAGCAAGCGTCCATTCCTTGAGCGTTTTCTTATCGGTTCCTTCCCCTCTGGACACTATCACTTTGCCTTTAGAGACCACCTCGTTCCATAGTTGGAATCTCGGCGGCTCCAACTCCAATATGGCGCCCATGGCCTTGGAGTTATCCTTCGGATAGAATCCGCTGCCGCCGTTCCACGGCGACACTATAGGCGTCGGCCTGTATTGTTTTAGGAAAAACTCCACCAGCCCATCCCTGTCCAGCGTCGACCTCAGCATGAAGGTGTCGTTATGCCACCAGGCGCGGGTCTCCTTATCTTTCTGCTCAGCCACCAGCCGGAAGATGCCCAGGGCCTTCAGGTAGGCCATAAGCGGCTCGGGGGCACAGCCACGCAGTTCCAACACGTGACTCATTCTGCGGTCTCCTTCTGCTCCTCTGCGCTCGCCCGCATGTCGGCGGCGCGCACTATAGCCTCCAGGTACGCCAGCCTGAACGGCCCAAAGCGTTCCAACAGGGTTAGGCTCCGTTCCAGCCAAGAACGACACCCGTTGTCGCTCAAACCGATCTGGGCGATGGACATATCCAGCGCCGTTTCTGGAACGCGCCGCCGTTGGCCGAGATCCACGGGCGGCAGGGTCTCGGGCTCTGACACCCGATACCCCAGCAGCTTGTCCGCATCCGGGTTGCTGTCCTTGTTGTTCCTCCGCTCCCCGGGCAAGGACCTTATGCCGAGCCTGACCTTTCCATGATGCGCCGCCGCCAAGTACGCGGCTAGGTCTCGCGTCTCGCCCTCCGGCAGATCCGCATGTATCAGCACCGCCAGCGCGCTCCCAATCTCGTGCCGGAAGTGCCGTAGCCCGCCCTCATACTTGCCGCTGCCCTTGCTCTTTGCCAACTGAATTTCGTCTCCGGGTGCGTCCTCACGTCCATGACGCAGCATCTTCTGAAACGCATCGTGCGCTTTGCCCGCATCGTGGTACAGGGCCGCCAGCGCAACGGCGGCGCAGTCGGCGGGATTGGCGATGTGCTCGGACAGCGCGTCGAGAATAGCGCGGGCCTCGCGCTCAACGTTGCGGGAGTGGTCGGAGAGCGTCACCCAACACTTCCGGTTAGTGTTCGTGGGTTCGGAACTCTGACCGTCCTCCGGTTCTCCATCTCTCTCAACGACGATGACAGTCTCCCTGCTCGAAACGTCCCATCCCATCTCCGAAGTGTATCCACCCTGTTTCGCGTTCAGCATCAGCGTCATGCCCGGATGGACTTCGCGAGACCGGATCTCTCGCCACTCGCTATCCAGAAAGTCCCACATCCACGTCTTGCGTTCATCGTCCTTTTTGAAGTAATCGTCGATGCCTCTGGACCCAAGCGGCACACTCACGATCTCGTCATGCTGCACTTTCGGCTTGCCCGCATCCGGTCCCCCTTCTGGAACGTCTCGCCAGAACACCGACACGCCCGTTTCATCCGTCCCCCTGACGTACTGCGACACGTCCAGATAGCTGCCGGACAGATCGGGGGTCGTATCGAACAGCCCCACCACGTCGCGCCTGCGAATGACGGTGAGGTGGTCGGCGTCCTTCATCTTGTCGCCCATATCTTCGAGCGCAGCAGGCCCAACGGACTTGCCTTGCAGGGACTCCATGATTGCGCGGGCGCGGTCAACGTCCTCCGCGTCATAGGGCGCAGTGTCATTTCCCACGTCCACCCACAGGACGTTGCCCTGATCGTGCTCGCCGGCGCGGTTGCACCGCCCGAACCGCTGCACCATCGACGCCCATGGCGCAAGCTCCGTTATCAGCGTCCTCGCCGATATGTCCACACCCGCCTCGACCGCCTGCGTCGCCACAACGATCCGGCCTGCCGGATCGAGCGGCGCGGCGATGCTTTTCTGCTTTGCCGTCCGATCGTCCTCCCGGAAGCGCGAGTGCACCAGGACCTTCTCGACGCCAGAGAGCAGCTTATTCCGAGGTTTGACCAGTTCGGTGTAGAGTTTCTGCGCACGCTCGACGGTGTTGACTATCGCCAGCGTCAGTGTGCCTGACCTGTGCTTCTCCGCGATGAGCTCGGCCATATCCTTGGGCTTCTTGAAGTCCACCGCACCTCTAGCCACTACCTTGCGAGCGTTATGCCGTTTGCCCAGGCGAGGGTCCACAAGGTCGGCTGGGCTAAGCCCCCTGACCCGATCCGCCGCGGGGATGCGATGGTCTATAGTGTCCAGCCAGTCGGAGCGGACTGTCGCCGACATCCAGATGCTCTGCGCCGCGCCGAAGGTCCCCAGCTTGCCGCGCAGCCCCGCGAGCTGCGTTGACGTGGGCAGGCCGTTCGCCATGAGCTGAACCTCGTCCATCACCCATAGGCAGTCGTTGTTCAGGAGGCCGTACTCGACGGGCCACATGTTGTAGCCCATGCCGTAGCCGCGGTTCAGGGCGCGGGACAACAGCATGTCCTGGGTCCCCACGACGATGAACGGCTTCTCGGGATGCAGGTACCACTGCGTTCGCGGCTCTCCGCCCATGAGCTTGACGACTCCAACGTCGTCCTTCATCCCCAGACGTTCAAGCCAGCACCCGACCCGCTCCACCGTCTGCTCCACCAGTGTCCGCATCGGCAGACAGTACACTAGTCGGCGCGGTGTGGAATCGCGCACGGCGTCGTCCGAACGCCCGAATCGCCTGTACAGCCACCCCAAGACCGCAGCCTCGGTCTTCCCCGCCCCCGTTGGGATTCTCAGCAGGACAGGAGGGTCCTGACTCTCAGCAAGCGTG
>JAPPDQ010000089.1 GCA_028875495.1 Chloroflexota bacterium | reverse complement strand
CCGGTCGCGGCGACCCACGCCAACGCCCGGTCGTTCGTCGACCACCCCCGCAACAAGACCGATGATGCCCTGAAGCTCATAGCAGAGAAGGGCGGCATAATAGGAGCGACGTGCTGGCCGCCGTTCCTACCGAACAAGTTCGAATCGACCCTGCGGGACTACGGAGACGCCATCGACGACATGGTGGAGCGAGTCGGCATCGACCACGTCGGCATCGGCACCGACTACACCATCGACCGGACAAAGGAGTGGTTCGACGTGCTCCTGTCGCAGCAGGGCACGAAGTGGAATCCCCGCCGGCTCAACTACCCCGACACGGTGACGCATCCCGTCGGCATCGAGACACCCGACAAGTTTCCCTCCATCGCGGACGAGCTTGCCCGCAGAGGCTACACTTCCGAGGACATCACAAAGGTGCTCGGAGGGAACTTCATGAGGGTCTTCGGGGAGGTCTGGAACTGAGGGACAGCCGCGTCTTGAGACGGACACTCTCTTCCGTTCCTCTCTTCGGGCAATGCGCTATTCCGCTAACGTCACCTTAATCGACCTATAACCGGGTATTAATCCAGACGGCTGTCACTAGATATACAATGAATGGCGCTAGGTTGTGCTGACATTCTGTCATTCTGAACGTAGCGGAGCGGAGTGAAGAATCTAAAGTCGTCGCGCATGCACAGATTTCAGATTCCTCGCTTCGCTCGGAATGAAAAAGAAAAGCGGAATAGGCGAAATATCAACACTACCGAACGTCAGACCAATTCGAAACCAGGGAGCGATGAACGTATGAAACAAGACCCGAGACGACGAATCGAAATCGACGGCGCGTACAACGTCCGCGACATCGGCGGGTACGAGACGGCGGATGGGCGGACGACCCGCTGGGAGACCTTCCTGCGGGCGGACAACGTGAGCACCCTGCCTCAGTATTCCCAGGATACGCTCACATCGACCATTGGGCTCAAAACGGTGATAGACCTCCGACGGCAGGTCGAGATCGACGGTCAGCCTGACAACGTGCTCGGTCGGTCACCGAACGTAATTTACCACAACGTAGACATCGTGGGTGACATGGTGTTCGACCAGGTTGAAAGCGAAGAGCCGAGACACAAGATTCACGCGAGCTATCGCAATATGCTCGACCGGCGGGGACGAATGTTCGGCGAGGCTCTCCGTGTGATGGCGCGACCGGGGGCGCTTCCGGCCATGTACCACTGCATGGGCGGACAGGACCGCACGGGACTCATTTCCGCGCTGCTCTTGGGTCTGGTGGGTGTGCCGAAGGAGACCATCGCCGCCGACTACACCTTGACGGCGGAGTACCGTATCTTCGCGTACATTGGCCCCAACCCCGAGATTCCGAACGCAAACCCAGCCGACTATACTCCGGAGAATTACCGTGCTCGAAACTGTCCGCCGGAAGTCATGCTCGACACGTTGGAGTACCTCGACGATCGGCACGGGGGAATTGAAGCCTTCGTGCGCTCGGCGGGCGTGACCGAAGAAGATATCGCCGCCTTGCGCGCGGCTCTCGTTGAGTAGCCCGGACTAAGCAACTGTCCGCCCTCCGTTCACGATCTCGCGGATCGCGTCGGTTTGAAGATTCCGACGCACTGTGACACCATATCGGCATGAGAATAGGCGATTTCGAAGTGGTGGAGCCGGTACCGGAGTTGGAGGACGCCATCGCCATCGCGATGCTCCGGCCGTGGGTCGATGTGGGCAACGCGGGCACCCTCACCCTTAAGATCCTCGAACGCCAGATGACGGCCTCAGAACTCGGACGACTGGCCCGCCCCGGCAAGTATCTCGACTTTACACGCGAGCGGCCGGTCATGAAGTGGGTCGACGGGATGCGTTCGCTCGATATTCCCAACAGCGTCGTGAACTATGCCCGCGACCCTGCGACGGGGCGAGACTTCCTCTTCCTTCATCTCCGCGAACCGCACATGTACGGGGAGGACTTCTGCGACGCCGTCGTCGAGCTGGTCAAGCGATTCAACGTAGTCGAATACTGCCGCATCGGAGGCATGTACGACCAGGTGCCCCATACCCGTCCGCTCAAGATCACCGGCAGCCTCCAGGACAGGCATCTCGACCGCCTCACCGGGTTCCTTGCCCCAAGACGCAGCACCTACCAGGGGCCGACGAGTATCGTCAATCTCATCGGAGAGGGACTGGAAGAAGCGGGCATCGAATCGTCGAGCCTGATGGTGCATTTGCCGCACTACGTCCAGCTCGACGAGGACTACATGGCTACGGCGCGGCTTCTGGAGGCCCTGTGCGCGATGTACAACCTGCCGACCTTCCTCGCCAACAAGACGCGCGGCGAACGGCAGTACGAGCAGATCGAGCGCGCCCTGGCGGGCAACGACGAGGTCCGCGGTCAGATCGTACGGATGGAGCAGACCTACGACGAGGAGATGCCTCAACCGCCTGAGGAGACGCCGGACGAGGTCGCCTTGCCGGAGAACATGGAGAACTTCCTCCGCGATGCTCTCCGAGGCATGGACGAAGGGGAATCGCAAGACAAGGAGTGACCGGCTCCTGAAGGTCTCCCCCTGCGAAAATCACAGAATCGTGTGATGACGCCGCAGAAAGCTTGTAATACTCTATTCTTGTAAGGCAGAATGTCCGTTGAGACGCTTGACACACTCGCGGATTGATACTATCGTTAGACTTGTCTCCAAAACCAAGGGCGGATCAAGAAGGAGGTCATCCAATGGATAGGATTGGAATGCTGGGCATAGGAGTCATCCTCGTCATCCTCGGCATAGTACTGAGGTGGAACCTTATCGACTTTCTCGTCGACCTTACCGGACTCATCCTGCTTGTCGTCGGCGTCGTGCTGATCGTGCTCGGCCTGATCAAGATGTTCTCCGGGAAGTCCCAAACCGACTACTAGGCCCCTCTCGAGGGCAATCGAAGACGGGGAACTACGCGCTCGATAGGCTGCGATAGAAACGGATCCATGTGCGGATTTCGTTTGTAACGCAGCCTGTTGTACATGTCGGGTCTGTTATTTCAAGGTATAATGGGAACCAGACCCGAAGCCCCGGCTTCAGAACAGAGAGAGCGGGAGGAAGAACCATGGGGATGCTATCGAGGATGTCGACCGTCGTGAAGGCGAAGATGAACCGCCTGATCGACAACGCCGAAGACCCGAAGGAGACCCTCGACTACGCCTACGAAAAGCAGCTTGAAATGCTGCGTGACGTCAAGCGCGGCGTCGTGGAGATGGTCACAGCCAAGCGTCGTCTCGAGCTTCAGGCCAAGAAGGTGCGGGAAAACGTCAGTAAGCTGGACGACCAGGCCCGCAAGGCGCTGGGGATGGGAAGAGAGGATCTTGCGCGCGTCGCCCTGGAACGCAAGCAGACCGCCCTCGCGGAACTTGACGGTCTCGACCAGCAGATCGTAGACATGGAGCAGGAGCAGGAGAAGCTGACTGCCGCCGAGCAGCGCATTCAGGCCAAGGTTCATGCGTTCCGCAACCGGAAAGAGGTCATCAAGGCCCAGTACAGCGCTGCACAGGCGCAGGTCCGCATCGGTTCGGCCCTCTCCGGTCTCTCCGAGGAGATGGGCGATGTCTCGCTTGCCGTTGAGCGAGCCGAGCACAAGACCGAGTCGATGAAGGCAAGAGCCGGCGCGATCGACGAGCTTGCGGAAGCGGGCGTGCTGAACGACTCGCTCGGCGGCGGCGGGCAGGACGACATCGACCGCGAGCTCAGCAAGCTCTCTGCATCGGCCAGCGTCGAGTCGGAGTTGGCCGCTCTCAAGGCGTCCACCGATACGACCACGCCGCAACAGAAACAGTTATCGGGAGGACAGTCATGATTATCCGAATCCTCACGGAGGGACAGTGGCGCTTCCCGGCCGCGATGCTGGACGACCTGAATGACATCGACAACTCCATCGTCGACGTCCTGGCAGATGACGACGAGGGAGAGTTTCGCAACCTCCTAGACAAGATGATCGCGATGGTCAAGGACAACGGCACTCCCCTCGAACTCGACGAGTTGGAGGAGTCCGACGCCATCATCCCCGAGCCGGACATCACCATCGAAGAGGCGAAGGAGCTATTCGTCGGATCGGGTATAGTCCCGGACTAGGTTAAGACGTAAGTCGCCTGTTGCCGGATCAGTC
>JAPPDQ010000034.1 GCA_028875495.1 Chloroflexota bacterium | reverse complement strand
AACGGGAATCCAGTCACACATTGCTGTCTCCCGGTCAGGTTCGCATCTCGAAGAGATGGGCCTGCAAGAAACGTTTCGCCCGCTCCTCGTCCGGTAATACCTCTGCGATCCCCGGAACTGGCACGTTGCCGAGTTCCTTCGGTTCCAGCTTGTGCAAGCCGCCCCCGTACACGCGCCCTTCGTCTAGTATGGATTCGGGGTGAATGTCGTTCAAGAACCTCCACACCTGACGTTTCAAAGACGAGTCCTTCTGCATTGCCCGGGCGAGCACTGGCTTCGGATACAGCATTAAGTAGACGTTCGCGGCCGTAGCTAAGGAGTTGTTCAGTATGAATCGAAACGGCCTTCCGCGTTTCGTGTCACTGCGGCCAAGGTAAGTACATACGAACGGCGCTGGCGGCCGGTCTTCCTGTGCGTACCATGGTTTTCGGTGTCGGCAGATGTAGCGTTCGTGAACACCGTGTGCCTTCCCGTCTTCAAGATACGCCCACAACGTCGGGGACATCTCCCTGACGCGTTGTTCGTTCAGCCGACAGTCCAATAGGAACAAACGTCTGTCGAGCAGCGGGTGTCCGTCATGGTTCGCCATCACTTCGTCGTCTGGAAGATATCGCGGACTCGGCAGGATAGGTCTAAACGCCGCTGTTGGCAGCCGCCGCCGCTCAATAACCTCAACCGGGAGAATGAAGTACCGATTATCGCCCGTCGCCAAACCTCGCTTGATCGTGAAAAAGTCGCTTAATACCGGCGCATTTACGACCTTAGACTCGTCCTTCAACGGATACCGAGTCCACTTCGGTTCACGGCGCAATGTCTCAACGGTTACCAGACGCTCCACCGTCGGCTGTGCCAGTGACCCCCCGTATGTGAAGCGTACAGCGTGGTCGGCGCTGGGCGAGCGCTTGCGAAACCACACCACGGCTGATGACACCAATGCATCGCCGAATTGCACGTCGGTCGGATCGAAGCGGTGAATGTGCAATAGAGTCACTCGGTTTAGGAGATAGCTCTTTAGCGACGCGCCATAGTTCACGTCCATGAACTCACTCGGGATTAGCCAACCTGCGAGACCCTCCTCGGCCATCCAGGCGTGGCTCAGTCCGATGAAGTAGCAATAAAGCCCGGCGAGACCGTTGATATCTACTGCACAAGCCTTCCACACGCGGCCCCTCAAACGCTGCTTCTCGCTGCTGACGATATGATGGTGGCGTACATAGGGGGGGTTGCAGATTACGAGGTCAAACTTCTCGCGCTCGGGCGGTGGGTCGGCTAGGGTGAAATCGCGGAGTTGCACGTCCAACCCCATGTGCTCCCAAAGCTTCGCTGCTGGCGTTCCGTAGTGCGCGTCGATCTCGTACCCGATGGCGCCGCCGATGCGGCACTTTGGAAACACGTTGAGCAGGGCTGAGTAGAACGCGCCCGTTCCGAGCGCGGGATCGATGAAGCGCACGACGCCAGCGTCGCGGTGATGGGTGTGTGCATGGCGTAAGATATCCACGGCCAACGCTGAGGGTGTCGCGAATTGCCCTCTACGGTTACGTTCCGATTGATCTTTGGCTGTATCCAGATCCCGCTGCAGGACTATGCGGCGCTCCTCAAGATCCGATGTGGGCACCATTGTCATTACAATCCAAACTCTCGTAGGTCGTCGATGCGATGTTCCCACACCCAATCGATACCTTCGGCCGCCTCATAGCCGAGGTAACTGCTGTCAAAGTACCCGCAAAGGAATAGAACAAATCGCACATGGTCACCGTAGGTCCGACGTAACTGGTTGACCTTTGTGGCTTCTTCCTTGCGACGCTTGTTGACGTTAGCGAAGTCGCCCGCGGACTTGGCCTCTATCAATAGCGGCAACTCCGTTGCGGTGACGCGTTGCGGCATTAGGACAGCATCCACAGGCATGTTGATTGTCGTTCCGGAACCCTCCTGCTGAACGGGCATGTTAAGCCGGAATGCAAAAGTCCCCGGTGGCATTTGGTCGTATGTCGTGCCTTCGGCCGCGGCGGTGTAGTTGGCAACCGTTAGCCACTCTTCGAGCGCCGCAAGTTGACGCTTCTCCTGAGCGTTGCGGATTATCGGGTTTGCGACGGTACCGCACAGGCGGTCGGCGACGATGGTTGCGGCTCGATACAGCTCTTGGTCAGTCGGACCTACATCCCGGGCCAGCCAGACGAAGATATCTGGGTCGGCCATTCTCCGGATGGTTTCGCCGATTCTGGCGAGGTCGCGGTGGAGTTCCTCCTGCGGCATTCGTGGAGGTAACGTTCCGTCTTTTTCCATCACCTTGACGAGATGTCTCGAGACGCCAGCAAGTCCGGTCAGCCGATCGGCGGCAAGTGGCGGGCAGGCTGACATCCGAAGGGTCGGCAAGACGGCGGGATGCTGGCTCAGCAACGCCACGCCTATGTCGGTAAGGTTGTTGGTGGCCGTCAGAGTCTGCTGGACGTCCTTCGTTGTCTGCATCCGCGACGCGCGGTACGTCTCTGGTGCAAAGCGCAAGAACCAGTCGTTGTACATGTCTACCGACAGGGCGATGTCGCGATTCCATCGGTCGGGCTTGTCGCGGTTGACAGCCAATGTTCACCCAAACTCTCGTTCTTGGATGGTGCCGTCGAGGCCGGCACATAACCCACCAAAGAACGAATCTAGCATAGTACGTCGAGGGCGACGAACAGGGTAGGACACGGCGCATGACAGACAGCCAAGCAAGGCGGTTAGCACCCCTCGCGGATGGTCTCTTTAATGTCTAATAGGATGTTATGGGATAGTAAGAGAGATGGTTCAGCCCCTGTTTGGTCCAGACAGAGGGTTCCGGCTCATCGCTCATCGCGCCGGACACCGCACAGCGATCAGAAGGAGCCCTTCCCTACCGAAGTAGAGTCGGCCGCAGGGGCCGAAGCCAAAAAGCTGATGACAACGGCGGAGACCTTGGAGTGGCCGGTAGAAGCGATGGAACGGCTTGAGGCAAGCCATCGCAAGCGCGGGCACGCAACCTATTGGCATGCAGACAATAACTCTCAAGATCCAATGGAAGTTGGTGCCACCTTGGATTGGACCGAGGAGATGAACGAACGGGGCTGGAAGATCGACACGATCCGGAAGAACTCCGAGACATACCCGGACTGCATTGCCGAGATGGACGGGGAGAAGATTGGCGTCGAAGTGACCGAGTTGGTCGATGAAAATGCGATTAAAAGACACCCGGGGAATCCCCGGTACGAGGGGCCAGTGCAGTTCATGAGGAAATTTCCGCAACCACCGCCGCCGGAATGGCCCTTTGAGAAGTTCGAGCGGCACTTACAGGAAAGGGTGCGTCACAAGGATGTTCGAGTGAAGGACGGGTCGCTATCCAAGCAGTTCCTGTTGGTTGTGACCGATGAGCCTTGGCTGGATGAAGCGACTCTGGCCGAGCACCTAAAAACCATCAAATTGCAACGGCCGCGGCACTTCGATGGTGTCTTCGTAATGACGTCTTACGTGCCCGATCCCGCTGGAAGAGGGGGCGGGCACTACCCAATCTTTGAGGTTCCATTCTTAAACTAGGAGCCTGATTCGCTGCGCGCCCGCTCCTCTCCCATTCCTTCCCTCCTCCCAGCCCACCAACCTCAACCAATCACAGGGCGCATCGTGCAGGTTCTGTCTGGGTCACAGTTAGCGCTCGGTGGTCTGAACGGAGGCATGGCCGAGGGAGATCTGGATCTGCTCGAGCGGCGTGCGGTCGAGGTGGGCGAGCTTGGCGAAGGTGCGCCGCAGATCATGCGGGGTGATCCTGCCGAGGCCGGCCTTGCGGGCATAGGAGACGACCGCCGCGCATAGCCGCCCGCACCTGCGTGCAGCTCCCGGTCCATCTGGCCGGACTCGATCCAGTAGTGGATCGTACGCCGGCTGAGCCGGAAGCGCCGCGCCAGCTCGGCCTTCGACATCCCTTGCTCCAAATAATGCTTCAGCAGCATCCTCGTCTCCATGTTGTACATCTCTCCGCCCCTCCATGCGGCCTCGCCCACATGGTGGTGCAGCGCTCTACCCGCTGACGAAAAGTGCGCAATTTTGGATTGTCAAAAATGTGCAAATTAGCATTGACGCCAACAATCGGGACGGTGCGGACGCGGCCGTGCTTGCCGACGAGGTCGACGATCGCCCAGCGTC
>JAPPDQ010000115.1 GCA_028875495.1 Chloroflexota bacterium | reverse complement strand
GGGCGGGGGGGGGCGGGCCGGCGGGGCAGGACGCGCGAGACGGTGGGCGAGTGGCGCCGTCGGTTCAGCGAGAAGGGATGCGACGGTCTTCTGGCCGAGCCGAGGCCGGGCGCGCCACGCACAGTCGGCGACGCGGACGTCGAACGGGTGGTGACCATGACGCTCGAGTCGACGCCGCGGGACGCCACGCAATGGAGCACGCGCTCGATGGCGAAGGCGAGCGGCCTGAGTTCCGCGAGGGTGAACCGGATCTGGCGGGCCCTCGGCGCTGAAGCACAGCCAACCGATGCTGCCGCTGCGGCCGAGACGCGCCGGCCCGGCTGACCCACGACTAGAAGCGCCACGGCACCCGTCGCTCTTCGCCGCCCTCGACATCGCCACCGGCGAAGTCATCGAGAGATGTTACCCAAGACACCGATCCGTCGAGTTCAGAGGTTCCTCACGGTCATCGAAAAGGCGGTGTCGAAGGAGCTCGAGGTCCCATCTGGTCCTGGACAACTAAACGACCCACCGCACCGCGATGATCCACAAGTGGCCGCTCAGACACCCCCGCTTCCACCTGTACTTCACGCCGACCAGCGCGTCATGGCTCAACCAGGTCGAACGCTGGTTCGCCGAAATCACGAACAAGCACACCCGGCGCGTAAGCTACCGCAGCACCCGGGGAACTCGTGCGGGCCATCGAGGACTATCTGACCGTCTACAACGACGACCCCAAGCCCTTCCTCTGGACGAAGTCGGCGGACGACATCCTCGAATCCCTGAAGAGCTGCTGCGAAAACAACTATTGATGCAGGACACTATGTCTTGCTTTCCACTTCTTTCTTATAGCGATCCTGCGCCGCCATGTCTGCGAAGCTGTTTTTCTGAGCCGACGCCTGCCGTACCGGCTTGTCCTTGTACCAAGGATTCGGCCAATGACGATCCTCGGTCCATGTCTGTCGCTGCCATGGAGCTGACCCCCGAACCTCGAACACCCCACGGTTGTGGCGGCGGGTCGCCAAGGCGTACCGGGTGCACCCAAACTCGGTGGGGCTCAGGCAGGGGCGCTTCGTCGAGGGGGGGGCGGAGATATTCGCCGAGGCAACGACCGTCACCGAACTGCGAGCGCCGTATCCACGGACTTCACCGAACTCCGCTGCGCTGGCCGCGGCCGGAAGTCATGGCTGATTCCACTCCTCGAGCATGCGACCCCTACGTCGTCCGCCTCGTGGTCAGGGATCGGGCGACCTTGGGGGGTGACTTCGATGTGAAACGCAGAAGAGTACGTTGAGACGACTAGCCGAACACCCAAGCGGATGGCACGCTCGGCTCGCTGCATGCCCTGGGTCGTCACGAAGTCCTCAAGCGCTTGGCCGCAGCACTGGTCGAGTCATTTCGCGCGACCCTGCAGTGACATGCGCGTTTCTGCGTCTTGCCGCCGAGGGGTCCGAGCAGGCTAAATTTGACGCCAGACGGTGGACTCGCCTCGGAGGTCGGTAACCCCATGAATTCTCAAGTGCTTCGTATGTGTAATGCCTGCCTGTTCCCCCTGGAGCGGCATGCCCTCACGCTGGTTTACATCTTCGGGTCCATTGGACAAGACTCTCCCTTGCGCACGCCATTATTTCCGTCGTGTAGCTTCATCGCGTTCGTCCCTTGGGAGCGCGCCCGCCGCACCCCCATCGGCCCCCAACGACCGTTAACTCGTTCCCCCTTCCCTCTGAAAGAGAGCGCTCAGCCGATGATCAGCCCCCAAGCGTCAACCTCTGCGACGCCCCATTCCCCCCAACGTCGCCCTTTGCGGAGCGCCATCTTCCAACTCACCGTCGCTCTCTTCCTCTTGCCATTCTCCTTTGGGTGTGCCGACCACCCCAACTCGGTGCAGACGCAATGGCCTGCCGTATCCGACAGCACTCAAATGCACCAGCTCGTTGACGGTCGCTCACTCTGCCTCGACTGCATCGCATTAGAACACGTCGTCACCATGGGCGACACCCTCGGCCCTGGTTTCCTACAGGAAAGCTACCATATGGTTAGAGATAGTGTAGGCAACTACTGGCACGGTCAGTATGAGGAAATCAAAATGTTCAACGCCGATGGTGCCTTTCTTCAAACCATCGGCCGTGCAGGCGAAGGCCCGATGGAATTCAGCAACGCCGCCCCGCTGTACACCGACGCCGAGGGTCGCGTGCACGTTATTGACTCAAACAACACCAGACGCACCGTCATCGACCGAAACTTCGCGCTTTCCGACGAAGCGCTGCTGCCCGGTTTTGTAAGACAGGCTGCCCCTTTGGCGAGCGGTGACCTGTGGGTAGTCAATATGTGGCATACTACTCCGGCCGCCATTGGCATGCCGCTTCACATTCTCGAAGATGATAGCCTAATTGCTTCTTTCCACGGTGTTGCGGACGTGGAAGCGGGTGCGCAATCGGAGCTTACCTCTTGGCGCATACTAACCGTTGACTCCGCCGACCGTATCTTCGCCTCGCCGACTGACAGGTACGTTGTTGAGGTATGGGACAGTGCTGGTCGCCGATTAACGGGCTTTGCAGGCCCTACTCTCAACGAGCTCCCTCGTCGGCCCGGCGGGGTTACACGGACCAACCCGTGGCGAAACTCCATGCGAGCTCTCCATGTTGATCGCTCAGACCGTTTATGGGTGGTCAGTTGGCAGCGTAGGGCCGATTGGCTAAATGCGATGGAGGAGCGCGTTCGAGCCAATGGGGACGTTAGTCTCGCAATCAAACCGGATCTGGACCTGTCGGCGGTCCTAGATAGTCACATCGACGTCATAGATCTTCGAAGCGCGACGGTTGTCGCACGCGCCCGTATGAACGAACTCGTTATTGGTTTCCTGGATGATGAGACGTTCTGGGCCGGGGAATACGGCCCTTTGGGCGAGCCGCTAATATCCGTTTGGCGACTCGCCCTTGATCTGTGATATTCTGAAACCGAGAGTTCGACCACAGACGAAAGGGAGGAGTGCGAACATATGCTAATGCGTGCATCACTCGCCGTCGTCGCATTGACGATGTTGACAAATGATGTGAACGGTCAAGTATGGTCAATAGCAGGCGATGGCAAACGAATCGTGTTTCCGACAGAATCAGAGGTTGATTCCGCCCGGGCCTTCGCTCTGATCCAGACGCTGGACGACCAAATGGCGCTGATTCCAGACATGCTGCAGGGTGCTCTGCAAGATAGGGCTATTACGATAAGCCTGATGCCCCGGAGTTCCATGCGTGTAGAAGGGCGAGCTTTCCCATCAACGGGTGTGATAGTGTTGCCGGTCCCCGATGCTTTCGAATGGTCCGCGCCAACGCGAGCACGTGTGATCCGCCATGAGCTGGCGCACATAGGACTTGCAGAATTGCTGGACTACAATCGGATCCCGCGGTGGTTCGAAGAGGGATTCGCCGAATGGGCCGCCGGAGGCCTTACATGTGAAGGCGAAGCACGTGTGAGGCTGGATGTGATGAGGCGCAATGCTGGGCATATTGCCCTTCCAAGCGTTGGGGGTCCTGGCCAACTGGAATCATCGCGGTTGGCGTACGACTATTGGGGAACCGTGATTGAGTATATTGAAGGAAGTTATGATAACGTCATCGGCAAGAGAATCTTAATTCACGCGGTAAAGACTCACGGGATTGGAAGAGCATTTGAGATTGTACTGGGAAGGGGCGTTGCCGACATCGAACTTGAGTGGCATGAGTACTTGCGTCAGATGTACGGTGACATCCCGGTTGGGTATGTGTGCTGAGTGAAGCCGATGGCAAGAAGCGTAGGGACCGGGTTGTGTTGGGTGGCTTGGCGGCACCCCATGAGTCGCATGCGAGCGGAAGCACCACGCATGCAGAGAGAAGTCAACTTTTTCGGAGAGGCACGAAGAATGGGAACTGTACGAGCTGTCGTGATCGCGGTGTTCAGTGCTTTGTTGCTGGTGGCATCGCCGTTGGTGATGGCGTCGCCGGCGGCCTCGCAGGAGGTCGCAGGGTGCGGGAAGCGCTCTCAGTTGTGCGGATGGGATAAGACGAAGGGAGTTGGCGATGGAGATAGATGGGAGAAGGGCTGTGAAGCCGACCAAGACTGTTCATTCTGCGAACAGCCAGCAATGGTTGGGGAAGCCACGCCTACTGAGGAACAAGTCGTGACCGCACTTGACGGCGCCACGGAAG
>JAPPDQ010000209.1 GCA_028875495.1 Chloroflexota bacterium | reverse complement strand
CTCTCCCTTGACGGGAGAGGGCTAGGGTGAGGGTGATGGCTGGGCGTTCTACGGTGACTGCAAAGGCCATAACCTCGGCGCCCACCCGGAGGAGGCTGCGATGATTACGACCACGGCAGCAGGTAGGACGTGGCACTACAGCCATAACCTGGGGCGTCAGACGGCGGAGCACAATCAGAGCAAGTTCGGCAGGACAGGCGGTTACTGTTACCCCATGGATGTCGCCTATGCAGGCGACGACATTCTCTTCGTCATCAGCCGGGGCTGGGGCAATCCGAAGTTCGCAATACGCAGCTACGACGCGTACCTTCGCATCAGCAAGACGACGATCGACGAGGACCACATAGGAGACTTCGCTCGCGGCGGTTTCACCTGGCCTGTGGGGATCGCAGTCTCGAAGACCGACGGCAGGGTCTTCGCCTCCGACGAGTACGAGTGCACCATATCGGCCTTCGATCCCGACGGTGTCATGACGTTCCCCACACAGGACCCAAACGGTGAGTACCTCGACAGGTGGGGAACGAAGGGCAGCGAGCCGGGAATGCTGAACGGCCCCACGGGGATCGCGTTCGACGCCACCGACGACCTCTACGTCGTCGACAGCATGAACAGCCGCGTCCAAGCGTTCACAAGGAACGGCGAGTACCTCAGGGGGTGGGGTTCCGCCGGAAACGCCGAGGGTGAGTTCAACCGGCCCTGGGGCATTACCATCGACGGGGAGGGAGCTGTCTACATCGCCGACTGGGGCAACAACCGGGTACAGAAGTTCGGCCCGGACGGCGAATACCTGATGAGATTCGGCTCGCAGAACGGGTCGTCATCGTCGCTGAATCACCCTTCAGGCGTGGCCGTCGATAAAGACGGCGACGTGTATGTCTGCGACTGGGGCAACCGGCGGGTGCAGATCTACGAGCCGAACGGCGAGGTGCTCACGTCCCTATATGGCGACATGCACGAGCTTTCCAAGGCGGGCCAGTACGCCCTCGACCGTGACCCGGAGAGTATCAAGCACCTCAACCGCAACGACGCGCCGACAGGCTACCTCAACAGGTTCGCGAGGCCCGTCGGCATCGACATCGACGAGCAGAACCGCATCTTCGTGACCGACGCCTACAGCAGGCTCGTGGTGTACCAAAAGGACAGTGAGTATCAAGAGCCGCCGCTGTAGGTTTCTGGGGAAGACCACCTACTTCTTCAGAGGCCAGAGAAAGACCGCGTACGGGTGTTTCAGATAGGCTCGGTATTTGATTAGAACGCGCTTCGGCTCTTTGGGGCGGTTCTGCGGCGGCTTCGCCTTGACCAGCGCTCCCTTGTCCGTCCGATAACTCAGATAATCGGCTGCGTTCTTCTTGCCTTTACTACTGGGCCCGATCCCAACCTCATAATCTCGAAGGTCAAGCTCCAGCTTACATTCTCTTATCTCGTCAAGCACTAGGGCGTGCTTCCCGCCCGTCTTGATTCCTTTCGGGATCCGCTTCCAGAGCTCCTTGTCGCTTACGGCGAATTGTTTGGCCGTCCCGGCAGGAGGGCCAGACCCAGAGTTAGATTCGACTACCTGCATCAGCACTTCAATCTTCTCTTTCCACCCCTTGACAAAACGCTGAACCTGATTCGTGGGGTGAAGAACAGTTCCGCCGTAACCCCAGAAAATCATCTCCGCCTCCTTCAGTTCGATTTTCTTACGATTCAGAATGTCCTTGAGAGAGTCACCTCCATGCCAACCCACCTTCATAAAGATGAACGCTTCTGGTATCGAGTTATCCATTTTCTTCTCCCCTTCTCTTTTACAACTTGCTAGCAACGAAGCAAAGCACTTCCTATTTCTGCGGCGCAGGCTCCACATACAGGAAGACTTCGTGACAGGTGTCCTCAAACATGATGATCCATTCATTTGCCCGGGCCATGTCCCACATCTCCTCCACTACGAACCGTTTGGTCGTTTGAACCGGCATCGTGCCACCGGGCACGGCTAGCTCCGCTAAGATTTCCCTCTTGGTTGTGATACGACGCAGATGGTTCTTGCTTTTGACAGGCTTCAACGAGTTTGCCTCCTTTCTTTAGGTCTGACCGCGGAAAACAAAACTGCGAAGCCACTTGGGCTTCGCAGGTGATGAGATCCGGGGGAACCCGGAACTAACTAATCCCAGAGTACCATAGAAATACGAGAGCACAAGGGTGATGTATACTCCCGTATTGCATAGCTTTGGGTTGGCCCTTCGGCAGGCTGTCAACCCCCTCTCTGTGTCTCTCTCCCAGTGGGGGAGAGATCAACGCTGGCACCGGAACCCACCCTAATCGTCCGTCGTGCTCCCCCAGCCCTTCTTGGTCTGGCCGACGGCTTCCTTGACCTGCTCGGCGAACTCGGCCAACTCCTCGTCAGTAACCTCTTCGCCGGCGTCCATTCGCTGCTTGAGCTGCTCGAAGAGCCACTGCTCGCGGGTGCCGTGCGGGAAGTCGAAGAACTCCCGGTCGAATTGGGGAAGCTCGCCGGAGCCGAAGTACCGCCCGTCGGGCACGGGGAACCCCTCAAGGTCGTCCGTCCCCTTGCCGAGCACCTCGCCGGTCTCGACGTAGTGCTCCATGACGGGCTTCATGCCGAACTTCTGAACGGGGCAGACCTTCATGCAGACGCCGCAGCCATCCATCTTGACCATCAGCGGGCGACAGCGGTCGTAGATCACCTTGTTCTTAAGAGCCCCGCGCCACCAGACCTTTTCGCGGACGAGCGCGCGCGCAGGGCACCGCTGAACGCATACTTGGCACTTGTCGCAGAACTTGTTCATGCCGTAGTCGATCGGCTTGTCGTGGCGCACGGGCGCGTCGGTGGTGATCATCATGAGCCGCGCCCGCGACCCGAAGTGGGGCATGAGCAGCTGGCCGTTCGCGCCGAGCTGTCCTAGGCCCGCGTTGACGAAGTACGGGATGGTGGGCGCGCTCGCGTCGTTGGGGTTGTGCACCTGCGCGTGGTAGCCGAGGGTGCGGATGAAGTCTCCCAGCCGCAGGCCTCGCTCGCCCATGACCTCGTACGCGCCGTAGTGGGCGTGCTCCGCCGCCATGCTGATCGTGCTCTGAGTCGCGTCGTAGTCCTGCTCCCACGCGAGGCAGATGGCGTTGTTGAACCTCACCCAGCCCTTCTTGCTCTTGTAGGTGTAGCGCTTGTCGTACCGCGTGAACCCCACCTCGCCGAACCCGAGATCTTTCGCCTTGGCGCGAATCGTCTCGGTCACGTCGACGGTCTCATCAGGCACGCCGGTCGGCTCGATGTCTGCCGTCTTTCTCGCTTCGGCGACGAGGGGCTTGACGGTGTTATCGTGCGCCTTGCGGAAGTCGAAGAACTCGTCGGAGTAGACCGTCCACGCCCAGTCGCGGTCGGCCCCTTTCTCCATGTGCCACTGCTCCAGCGGCTCCTCTCGCGAGTAGAAGGAAATGTCAGCCTCGCGCACCGGGTGGCCGGGCACGGTCACGAGGTCTTCGGCGACGGGAATCTCGACATCGGGGTCTCCGGGACGCGGCCCCGGACGGCGGACGACGTGGCTGATCGGCTTGGGCATGGCTGTTATGGCCTCCCCTGTACTCTGCGTATGCTCGCAGATGGTGTGCAGGGTGTCAAACAGCATGCTTGCGACTAACTGTTCAGAGTCCGTGAGACAAACAAGCCACCGTCATTGCCGCGTAGAGTCTACCCCATACCACGATACTGGGCGGGGGAGGTCCACAGGCCCCCGCCACCAACTCCGAACGGTTACCGTAGGTTGACGTAGATACGCTTGAGGACGCTCAAGGTGCTACAATCCCAAGCAGGGGCGCTAAGTTCATCGGGAGCAGACCAAAATGAAAGCCTACAAGTTGCAATTTGTCATGTACGACCCATCCAAGTCGACGGAACCGGACAAATACATGGCTGAAATACCGGCGCTTCCAGGATGCCGCGTGTGGGGCGACAGCCCGGAAGAGACTATGGACATTCTGCAAGACGTCGCTGCCGGCATCATAGAAACGCATGTCGAACGCGGCTACGAACTGAAAAACGCTGGGACGTGATCCTCAACCGCAATACCCGATTGGGGAGACCTTTGCATAACCCCGACCACTGTCAATCCGAACGTAGCGAAGCAGAGTGAGGAATCTAAAATCCTTGCTCTCCAAAACGCGCCTTGTGACCGAAGCGGCCCCATGACGCG
>JAPPDQ010000200.1 GCA_028875495.1 Chloroflexota bacterium | reverse complement strand
TCCATGAACACGATGTCGACCTGTTGCACGACCTCTTTTAGCTCCGCTCCATTCCCCTCGATCCAGAAATTCATTGTGTCCAGCGCGACCAGCTTGGGGCGTTCACGCATCTGCTTGAGGACATCAAGCTGGAGAGACGGTGCGATATTCGCTAGGAACAGGTAAGGGGCGTCACGATGGGCCTCGCTCAGCCTGGGCGCAAAATCAGCGAACACGTTCAACTGCGTGTCCAGGGTCGTTCGGGTATTCACGTCCTTCGGGCCGTAGACGCCGGACCACCGAAACGTTTGTCCCTCGACTCGTTCCAGTCCGGAGACATCAACATCGTGGGAGCGGAACAGTTCCACGTCGCTGTCCCGAAAGTCCTCGCCTACCACCCCAACGAGACTAACCGGCGCGAAGTTACTACATGCTACGGAGAAGAAGGTGGCGGAACCGCCGAGTGCGTCATCCCGACGACCCGCGGGCGTCTCTACGGAGTCGTACGCCACCGACCCTACGACAAGTACGGTCATGCCAATGCGTTAGGCTGCCCGCTCGCGCTCGGCCTTGCGGCGTGCCTGGAGTTTCTTAGGTGCTTGCGGTGCTTTCTCCACGCCACACGCTTCCACTTGTTCATCAACGCCCCTCTTGGAATGGATCTAACCGTCGGCGCCATAGCTCGTGGGAAGGCCTTGCTCGATCCATCCCGGCGTACCGTCCTCGATGTTGTACAGGTTTTCGGGGTCGATGCCCATGGCGCCGGCCATCTCGGCGGCAAGACCGCTCCGTACACCCTGCGCGCAGATGAAGAGCAGCTTCTTATCCATCGGCAGCTCCTCAATCCGCATCAGCAGGTCGTCAACCGGAATCGCCAGTGCGCCCGTTACGTGTCCCGACAGGTACTCATCCTCACGGCGTACGTCCACCACGACAGAGTCGTCGTCCTCGTACATCTCGGCCGCCTCAGTGATGGTGAGTCTGTAGTAAGGCTCGTTCGCCTCTCTCCTCGGCATCTTCTACGCCTCCACACTCGACGCCCTGCGCGTCGTTCTCGAGTTACAGGTATGGACCGATGATCGCCGACAGCCTCGATTTTGCCTCGTCGGGTATCAGGTCGCGGCTTGTGATTATAGCGCGTTCAAGGGCCGATTGACAGTCGCACGGCTTCGATTCGGGAATGCACGCGGCTAGGTCGGGCAGGAGTGCCTGGGTCGTCTCCACGTTCTTCATGAGGTTTGCGACGACGAGATCAACCGAGACCTCAGCCTCCGTCTGATGCCAAACGTCGTAGTCTGTCACCAGTGCCAAAGTCGCGTAGCAGATCTCAGCCTCACGGGCTAGCTTGGCCTCCGGCAACGCCGTCATTCCGATGATGCTTGCACCCCAAGACCTGTACAACTGCGACTCGGCGCGCGTGGAAAACTGCGGCCCCTCCATGACGACGTAAACACCTCCGTCGTGGACGGTGACCGACGTGTTACTTGCAGTCTCCACGAGGTCTTGTCGGAGCTCCGAGCAGAACGGGTCCGCGAACCCGACGTGTGCCGCAACTCCGTCCCCGAAGAACGTGCTCACGCGGCCTCGTGTCCGGTCGATGATCTGGTCGGGCACAACCATGTCCAACGGCGCAATACTCTCTTGCAGGCTCCCTACTGCGCTGATCGAAATGATGCGCTCGGCTCCCAATAGCTTGAGTGCGTAGATGTTGGCTCGAAACGGTATCTCACTCGGCAAATGGCGGTGACCCTTCCCGTGTCGAGCGAGGAAGGCAACCCTCCGCCCTTGAAGCGTTCCTATCGTGAAAGCGTCGCTCGGCGGGCCGAACGGCGTGTCGATGGATACCTGATCGGGGTCCGTCAGACCGTCGATGTCGTACAGCCCGGAACCTCCGATGAATGCTATCTCGGCTTCAGCCATCGCTGCTCACTTCCTAGCGCGACGCCTATTCGTTCTCCTGCTCCGCGAGCGGGCGGCTCCGGTAGTAGACCCCCCACCGCTGCATGACCTCCCGGACGTTAGAGTCTTCAAGCTCCGCCAGCTCCCTGAAGAAACACCGCGAGCGAGTGCACGTGGAGGAGGTCATCGGAGCAGACCCAGTTCTTCTCCGCTCGAACGACGTACACGAGACCATTTTGGTGCTCGCATTCCAGTTCCACTCTTCGGCTGCCAGTCTCGCCCTTGACGTTCAATCCGAATTCACTCATGTCCGCGCCCCTTGATGTGTGGTAGGCTGATGGTCGGCTACAGGCATTATATCAACGCCCTACGCAAAACTACCGTCGCGCTACACCTCCATGTCGATAATCTCGGTCCAAGACCTTACCAAGAGCTACGGGAAGATCGAAGCCGTAAAGGGCGTATCATTCGACGTGGAGGCCGGTGAAATCTTCGGTTTTTTGGGCCCAAACGGCGCCGGCAAGACCACCACGATCAACATGCTCTGCACACTCGTCAAGCCAGGCGGGGGCGGAGCCACCGTCAACGGTCACGACATCGTCCGCAAGAAGAACGATGTCCGGCGCTCCATAGGTCTCGTTTTCCAAGACACGACGCTCGACGACTACCTTACCGCCGAGCAGAACATCATGTTTCATGCCATGGCCTACGGAGTCCCCAGAGACGTGCGGAAGGAACGGACGAAGGCGCTCCTGACCCTGATGGGCCTCTGGGATCGACGCAAGGGACACATACGCACCTACTCCGGTGGAATGAAGCGAAGACTGGAGATCGCTCGTGGCCTCATTCACCTCCCCCGAGTGCTGTTCCTCGACGAGCCGACGCTGGGACTCGATCCGCAGACCCGCAACCGCATCTGGGAGTATATTCGCGATCTGCGCCGTGAGGAGGACCTCACCATCTTTCTCACGACCCACTACATGGACGAGGCTGAGAACTGCGACCGCATCGCTGTCATCGATCACGGCGAGATCGTTGCCCTCGACACCCCGGACAACCTCAAGAGCCAGGTGGGGGGAGACTTGCTGACTCTGCGGACCGACGACATCTCGCACGCCGAGTCGGAACTGCGTGACAGGCATTCCCTCGAACCGGAGGTCCGTGACGGCGCGATCACCGTGCGCGTCCCCAACGGCGAGTCGTTTCTGCCCCGGTTCGTACAGAGCTACCAAGGCGGCATTCAGTCCATCGGCCTGCGACGGCCCACGCTGGATGATGTGTTCCTTCACTTGACCGGACGTGAGATTCGCGACGAAGAGGTCAACGATCAGGGACAGATGATGCAGATGATGCGTATGAGATATCGCTAGCACACGACTATTTCCTCTTCAACGGACAATGGACTCAGCACAATCTAGCAGTGGGCATCCCAAGAAATAAGTAGGACACTCTCATGCCACGCAGCGGAAAAGTTCGACGAGTCTACGATAACGACGACGCCTGGATCATGGCGGAGACCAAGCCGCCCCTGACGCCCGACATCATGTGGTGGAACATGATCGAGCCGCACGAGGGATCTCCCGTCGATGGCTGGCTATACTCCGTCGGCGGCCACGACGTGTATGACTACGAGACCGACATCGGCGAGCGCACGTCCGAGGCCTACGCCGAGCGGGGCGAGCGCCGCCAACGCAACCGCGGAGACAATCTTCGGCACATGATCGACCACCACGGTGGCCCCATGGCCGTCATGACCGAGCAGTGCCATCGCCTCGGCATGGACTTCCTCCCCTCGGTTCGCATGAACGAGCACTACGACATTGACCCGGACGACCCTGCCTTCGGAAAGCTCCGCCGCGAGCACCCTGAGCTCACCATCGGCAAGGGCGTGGACCTGCCTGAGCCGAGCATGGAGTGGGGAGTCGGCACCGGCCTGGACTATGCCCTGCCAGAGGTGCGCGACTACATGAGTTCAATCGTCCTAGAGACGGTCGAGCGTTGGGACGTCGACGGGGTGGAGCTCGACTTCTTCCGCCACCCTACTCACTTCAACATCGAGGAGGCCTACTCCAACCGCTACCTGATGACCGACATGGTCGAGAAGATACGCCGCCGGATGGACGAGATCGGCGAGGTGCGCGGAAAGGGACTAGATCTCATGGTGCGTGTTCCCGCGACCATCGAGCGCTGCGAGCGACTGGGCCTCGACATACGAGAGTGGGTGGAATCCTATCTCGTCGACATGGTAGTGGCCGGCGGCGGGGTCATCCCGTTCGAGATGCCGGTCAGGGAGTTGGTGGAGCT
>JAPPDQ010000337.1 GCA_028875495.1 Chloroflexota bacterium | reverse complement strand
CGTGCTCATCTCGCGCCCGGAGCCGAGTTGCCGCCCGCAGGAGAACCTGGAGCACTTCACGGGCGGGGCATACCGTGGTGAAAGCTCGGCCAAGTTCACTTTCGGACAGCAGACCGACCATGGAGTGCGCGGATTCTACAAGGCCCCCACAAGGCAGTTTCTGCCGATCGTAATTTCCGAGCAGCTATTCGCGCAGTCGGGGCTGCGGCTGGGGGTGCCGACGATCATCAAGCTCGCGGGACGAGAGATCGTCGTGATCGTCATGGACATCGTGAAGAATTTCCCGACAATGAGCGAGCGCACGGACAGGTTCGTCATTACGGACGTGAACCTGCTGCTCGGCCACGTCAACGTTCTGAACTCGGTCTACGCTCAGACGGCGAACGAGGTGTACATTAAGGCGGCCTCAGATGACGAAGATGAGATAGAAGAACTGGCCGTAGAGTTGGGCCGGACGCGCTTCATACAGAGCTCGGACCGTGTCTCCCTGCTGGAAGAGACGAATGTGTCGCCGGCCATGTCGGCAGGATGGCGGGCGCTTGCGATCTTCGCCCTAGTGGTCGCCGTCGGCGCGGCCGCGGCGGGGTACGTGAGCTACCTGATCCTCTCCGACCGGGGACGGCGTATCGAAGCGGCATTCCTGCGGTCCTTCGGTTTCTCCGGGAAACAGCTCATTGCGCTGATCACGTTCGAGCAGCTTGCAATCATCGCGATTGCCCTGGCACTCGGCACATGGGCGGGGTTCAGAATGAGCCTGCTGCTCGTCTCACCCCTCGCCGAGAGCGAGACCGGCGGGAGCATCGTGCCTCCGCTCCTCACGGTGACGGACTGGTTCCTCCTCGCTCCGGTCTACGCCGCGCTGGCGGCAGTATTCCTCACCATACTCATCGTGGTGAGTCTTCGCGTCCTGCGCGTCGATCTTGGAGCGGTGGCGCGGATGGAGGCGTGAGTATGAGAAATACCCGAGTTGAAGCGGAGGCGCATGCTAGAGACGTTGCTTACTACGAGGCTCACTATTCTGAGCTTCTCGCTCGGTATGACGGTCAGTGGATCGCCATTTTGGATGGCAAGGTGGTTGGCTCTTCCGACGATGCCTTCCAACTCGTGGCCCAACTCAAAGCTTGTGGCTTCCCCGCGAATAGGGTTCTCAGACGTTACATGACCAAAGATACGGAGCTTTTCATTCCGCCATTTTTCTAATCGGAATACACTTCTCAACGGTCGACACTGATCGGCGAGCCTATTCTTTACAGCTAACTTGAACCTATCTAACCATCTGTTCAAGAACATTGCTCCAATCCTTACCTATCGCTTGACACGTTGTCCCTCATAAGAGACACTAATGATGGAAATCGTCTATACTGAAGCATTCGAGAACTGGCTCAAGAGACTGCGAGACCTACGAGCAAGGGTCTCCATCCTATCTCGAATTGAGCGCATTGAGGACGGGAATTTCGGAGACCATAAGTCGGTCGGCGGTGGTGTCAGTGAGCTTCGAGTCAACGTTGGACAGGGCTATCGCGTCTACTACACGGTACGTCGAGCTACAGTGGTCGTCCTGCTCTGCGGGGGCACCAAGTCGAGCCAGCGAGGAGATATAGGTCGTGCCCAGCGCATCGCAAGAGAAGTTTAGCGGGGTGAGATGATGAATCTAAAGAAGTTCGATGTAGTTGACTTCCTTGATAGCGATGAGGCGCTTGTCGAGTACCTCAATGTGGCGCTGGAAGAGAACGACCCAAAATACTTCGCCAAGGCGCTCGGCAACGTCGCGCGCGCAAAGGGAATGTCCTTTGTTTCCGAGGCTACCGGGCTGGGACGACAGTCTCTCTACAGGGCGCTCTCGGATGACGGCAACCCGCGCATCGACACGTTGTTCAGGGTGCTCGAAGCTCTTGAGGTCAAGCTCGCCGTCAGGCGGTAGTTGGGTGCAAGGTCGGGGAGTGAAGAGTAGGAAACAAGAACGACCTTCTAGAAGCTGCCATCTTTGATGACTCAGCCGCAAACAGGGTATAGAATGAAAGCAATTCTGGGCATAGGATGAAAGACAAGTGAGGAATTCCCAGAAAAGAGCAGAGGTACATGCGAGGGACGTTGCCTACTATGAGGCTCACTATCCGGAGCTTCTGGCTCAGTATGACGGTCAGTGGATCGCGATTCTCGACGGGAGAGTGGTTGGGGCATCCGATGACGCCTTCAAGCTCATGGCCCAACTCGAAGCCGACGGCGTCCCAGCGAACGAGGTTCTCAGACGTCACATGACCAAAGAACCTGAGCTACTCATATTGCCTCATCTATGATCCACGGATACTATTCGACTGTCAGCGCTATTCGGCGTCCCTGCGTCTACTGCGCCCTTGAATTCCCCAAGCATCCAAACGTTGGAGCGTCAGGAGTCGAGCTTCTCGTGGACACGGGAGCCGACCGAACCATCCTCTCCCCGATTGACGCCAAAAACATGGGACTTGATGTCCCCGCGCTCGACGTGGGACTGAGAAGCAGAGGGATTGGCGGTGAGGTATCGACCAGGGTTGTGGAATCAACGCTCACCGTCCAAGGCTACTCGACTTCAATCACAATGCACGTTCCCGAGGTCAGACAACCAATCCCGTCGCTAGCGGGACGCGATTTCATGGCGAGCTTCGCCCTGTTCATGGAGGAACGTACCGAAAGAGTGCTCTTCCTCGACGAGGAAGACCTCAATGCCATGAACTTTGCAATCTAACAGACCGAAGACTTTAAAATGATGGGTAGGCGAGATTGGAGCAGTATGGCTGTGTACTCGCCTTATTAGATTTTCTGGATTCCTGCCTTCGCAGGAATGACGGGTAGCGGTTGGGGCGGAATTGGGTTGTACAACGACAGGGTGGGTTTCAAACCCGCCCGTACCAGTCGTAGCCTCGCTACCCTTTAATACTAGCGCGGTGAACCACTAGCAGAGGCAAGTTTCCTCTCTCTGGGTTGATCTCGGTGCTGTCGCCCGGATGGAGCCGTGACCTCTATTGCGCCGTGTAACCCCCGTCGACGGCGAGTTCCGCGCCGGTGATGAAGGATGACTCGTCCGAGGCGAGGAACAGGATGACGCTTGCGATCTCTTCCGGCTCGCCGAGCCGACCCATGGGGACCTTCTCCAGCCGCGCCTGCACCTGGGCGGGGTCGTGTATGAGCGGCTCGAACATCGGGGTGAGCACGAAGCCGGGGTGGATGGAGTTGACGCGGATGTTTTCCGGGGCGTACTGGACGGCGGCAGTCTTGGCGAACAGGCGCATGGCCCCTTTCGCGGTGTGGTAGCCCGTGGACGACGCGCTGCCCACCAGCCCCGCCAGCGACGAGATCAGGACGATAGAGCCGCCCCCGACCTTCCGCATCTCAGGTACGGCGTGCTTCGTCCCGAAGAACGCTCCCTTGACGTGGACGTTCATCTGGAGGTCCCACAGATCCTCGCTCGTCTCCTCGACGGTCGTGCGGAAGGTCACGCCGGCGGAGTGCACCAGGACATCGAGACGACCGTACAGGTCTACGGTCTGCGTGATGACGCGCTGCCATGTCGTCTCGTCCGTTACGTCGAGGTGGAAGTACGTCGCTTGCCCGCCGGACTCTCGAATTGCGGCGGCGGTCTGTTCCCCGAGGTCGTCGTTGAGGTCGGTGAGGATTACACTCGCGCCCTCGCGCGCCAGCAGATGAGCGGCAGTGCCACCCAGACCCTTCAGACGGCCCTCGACACCGGAGGCGGCTCCGGTTATGAGGGCAACTTTGCCTTGGACTCGCACTTCAGCGTCTCCGTCGCTATCCGTCGCTGACGGTCACGCGGCCCACCATGCCACGATGAATGGGACAGGAGTACGAGAAGGTGCCCGCCTCGGTGAACGTCAGGGAGTAGCCCAGTCCGCCGGGGCGCTGGCCGTACCCTATCAGCCCGGAGCTGCGAAAGCCGGTGCCGTCATACTCATGCGAGGGCGGCCCCTCCGGAGGGGGAGTGCAGGGAATATCGGGGAAGCTGTCGCCCGGTATCTGATCGGAGGGGAAGATGACGCAAGGGTTCGCCACGATGAGCGGGGTGCCGCGTGCTCGTTGCTCGGTCTGGTAGAAGATGGGTACGCCGTCGTCACCGGCGAACACTACGGCGTGGAACCGGGTGGAGACCCACGTGACGGTATCTCCCTTCTTTATCTGCAGGTTGCGCGGGA
>JAPPDQ010000520.1 GCA_028875495.1 Chloroflexota bacterium | reverse complement strand
AGCCGATCCGCGTTACGGTGTACAACTCGTGGAACGAGATGCGGAGGGCGATACCCCCGGCGACGGCGGCGTTCGACCGGCACCTGATTACCGAGGGGCAGGCGTTCACGACGGTGGGGACGCTGCTCGTGCTTGGCAGCCGGAGCGCGGCGGGGACGGCCTCGCACGAGATGACGCACATCATCGTGCACCGTGCGGGCGAAGGGGTGGCGCGGAAGGTGCCGCCGTGGCTGCACGAAGGGTTGGCCGAGTACGGGAACGTCGATCCCGGCAGGTCGTACGACAATGCGCTCCGCCGGGGGATACGGCAGGACCACCTCCTGCCTATCACGCACATGGGGAGTCTTCCCGGCCGAGCGAATGACGTATTGCTGTTCTACGGGCAGTCGAAGTCGCTGGTGCGGATGATGATCGACGACTTCGGCACGGATAAGATGCGGGAATTCATGGCGCTGTACAAGAGCGGCGAGTCGATGGACGACGCGCTGATGGGGACGTATGGCATGGACAGGGTCGCGCTGGAGAACCGATGGCGGGCTTCGGTGGGGGCGTCGCCCCTCAGCGCAGCGTACTCGAACGATGAGCGTCCGACCCCCGTCCCGGCCCCGACGATATTGCCGTATACGCTGAACCCGAACTCTGAGGGCCAGTTGATTGAGGACACGCGTGCGGTGCAGGCGACCGGGACGAGGGCAGCGACTGAGGAGCGGGTGTCGAGCACGCCGGTGCCCCTGATCTTTGCGCCAGATCTGTCGGGCAAGAGTAGAGAAGAAAGTGTGCGCGATACTCCGGTGCCGCTGGTATATGGAATTACGAGGTCGAGGGAGGATGAGCCCGTGGTGCCAGAGGTGGAAGGAAACGGGTGCGGGGCTTCCTCGGGCGGTGCGCTCGATCTGACTGCGGGGGTGGCGCTCTTAGGGCTGGTGACACTCGGTGTTGGGACCTATCGCAGAGGTCGCAGAGCAGGCTGAGATTTGTGATAGCCTGACACCGTTCGCAGCACGAGTGAGAAGACCTGTCCGCTCACGGCGGCCATGACTGGCGAAATCCATCAACTCCATTCCCAACGGGGGTCCCATGCCAACTCCTCGAGTAATATATCAGCCCAAGGCCGGAAGCCCCATTGACGTTGACCGGGGATTTTACGGGCGACTAGAGCAGGATACGGAGAGCCGGAAGCCCGTTGAACAGTTCGTGGTGCCGATACGGTCCGGGAAGGCGTGGCCGGTGCTGGCCGGGCAGATATGCCGCATCGTCGTGGTGGAAGGGGCGCAGGTGGCCGACTTCAATGCGTGGAATTTGAACAATCCGCGTGAACGGTTCTGGGCGGCCCGCACCAAGCAGCTGCACCGGGCGCACGTTACCAAGTTCGACCGGCTGTGGTCGTGTCTGCCGTACCTAAGGCCGATGCTTACCATTACGGGTGACAGCGTGGACTACGGCTTGGACGATGACGGGGCGGGGTGTCACGACCTGCTGGGGACACGCTGCGACCCCTACGTCCACAAGATGCTGAACGGCGAGGACTTCGACTACTGCTGTCACTCGAACCTGGTGCGGGCGGTCACTCCGCACCATCTGGACGAGAGCGATGTCCATGACGTGCTCAATATCTTCCAGGTGACCGGACTCACCAAGGACGACCGGTACTTCGTGAAGCCTTCACCGGCGAAGCAGGGGGACTATTTCGAGTTCTTCGCGGAGATCGACCTGCTGTGCGCGATTTCCACCTGTCCGCACGGGGACCTGTCGGTGCAGGTCTGGGGGGAGGAAGGCGGCGATCCCATCGACACGTGCCACCCGCTGGGGGTGGAGATATATCAGCCGAGTCTGGGACTGCTGGAAGGTTGGCAGTCGCCTTCGACGGCGGACTACCGAGGTATTCACGGGCTTGACCGTTCGTGAGAGGCAGGGCTTCGCGTGTGGCGATGGAGGGAGCGCGTCTCGTCCGGCTCCCTCCGTCATACAGTTCCGTTATTCGGTCGGCCAAGCCCAATCAACTGGAGCTTAGCCGGAGGAGTCCTCCTCGGCGAACTCGGCCCGTCCCCGGTACATGCCGTACCCGATGACGATAAAGCAAATTCCCCCAACGTAGAGGGCAAGGTTGTTTACCAAAAGCAGGGACTGGATGCCCAGGTCGGGAGCGCTCATTCCGAAGAGGAAGTTGGCCAGCCCGACAAGTCCGGCTGCCGCCATAACGTATGCCGCGCCCTTGTAGACGTCCATTGAGGCGAACCGGAAGGACAGCCCAAGGCCGACCGAGATGGACGCCAGCGGATAGAGCGCCACAAATGCCAATGTGACCGCTATCATGTCGGTGTGCACGCCGAGAGCCGCGGCCTGGAACTCCGCCGGTGACGGAGACCCCTCGCCCAATTCGCTGCGCTGCATCAGGTGGATCACGAAGTGCCGCATCCCCGAGGCGATGATGAGGATGCTCCATTCGATGATGGAGGCGATGATGCCGAATCGTAGGAGCTTGCCTCCCAGCCCTTCTTGCCGGCCCGCCAGGGAGTAGAGACCCAGGAAGGCGGAGATCATCAGCAACAGGGAAATGAGCGTGATGAAATTCACCCAGTGCGCCAAGACCGGCGCATCGCCCAATGCGTCCCGCGCCGCGGCGAAGTCGGTCTGGTCCACCGGGTATATGAGAGCGTATCCCGGCATGAATACTGGGGCCACGAAGGCCAGAACCACGCCGACTATCAATGCAATTCCCGCGTATTTGATTGTCATAACTGCCCCCTTAGCTCAAGTGTTTTGAGGCCGCCTTCAGGAAACTCTGAGACAATGTACCTGCTTGCGCGTGGGAGCATAGCACTCAACGCAACATTAGACAAGTCCAAGACTTTAGCACGAATCCGACGAGCGCCACGGAGCTCGTCGGGGATCGTCGAGCGCGGCGAGGGATCTACGGTATTCCGCCGTCGGCAACAGGGCCGTTCCAGCTACCAGACGCCGCTTGGAGGACACGGATTTTAGATTCCTCACTACGCTGCACTGCGTTCGGAATGACAGGGGGTGGGGGCTGCATTCGGAGTATTTCATGCCGGCCGCCACCGGCACCACTTGGAATCAAAATGCTAGGGGCGATTCGCGAATCACCACTACGGAAGGTTTGCCGGGGGTCATTTTCAGGGTAATGACGGTGTTACCGACAGTTACTGACACCCCGGCATGGCCCCGAACCCGGGGCGTAACGCTGCTCAGGGCGAAAGTGTTTATCTCAGACCTGTGTGTGGAGAAGACTCGTCGAAGCATACTTGAGATATTTTCTCAGGGGACGGTTGATGGTAATATCTTCGGAATGCAGCCGGTTCCGCTTGGGATGCATCCTAGGTAAACCAGACCGTGACGTATGAGTAACAGGCGAGAATAAGGGAGAGAAATGTAAGGGGCGTTTGCGAGACATCGTCTCTCGTGAGTCGTACAGTCTCACTCATGTCTTGGATTCTTCAGATTCCAGGTGAGCAATGTACAACATACTTAGCTGGCTGAGCCGAGTGATCACGGTACGTCCGTGGATCACGCTCGTGGTGCTTTTCATCGTTACCGTCGTGCTGGGCGCGGGAGGAACGCTGCGCGCGCCGCCTCCGGAGATCGCGGCGACGCTTCCAAAGGGGAGCGCGGTCGCCGATGCCCTAATCCAGATTGATGAGCTCTTCGGGGACTCCGGCGATGTGAGGGTTGCAACCCTCCTGTTCCGGGGGGAGGCGATGACGCCCGACGGACTCGGACAGATGGGGTCCCTCATCGAAGACATCGTCAGCGAGCCGGGCGTGGGAGAGCTTCTGACGCCAACGAACCCCATCGTCGCGCCCTCGTCGCTGGTCATGGCGCTGCTCCAGGTGGACGGGTTCGAGTCGGTTACGCAGACGGAGATCGACAATCTCCGTGGCCCTCCGGAGCTTCTGGGCGCGCTTGCCGCGATGACCGGAACCGACAAGGACGGCACGAAGGTCGCGGTCGCCTCGATCCGATTGCGCGACACGGGCGACGAGCGCGTAGTGGACGCCGAACGGCGGATCGATGAACTCGCGACGGGCGACGAAGGCCCCCTGCGAGTGAGCAGCATCTCGTACGTGGTGCTCGAAGATGAGTCGCGGGAGGCCACGGAAACGGGGATGGCGCCCCTGATAGGGCTGGCGCTGCTGCTCATCGCCGGGCTCATCCTGCTCTTCATGCGCACGATCTCAGAC
>JAPPDQ010000299.1 GCA_028875495.1 Chloroflexota bacterium | reverse complement strand
CTACTGCTTGCGATTTCCACTGATGCAGAACGCTAAATGACATCATGTATCGTCTCTCGTGTCAATACCCTGGAGGAACGGTGATGCAACTATTGGGGCAGGTCGCTTTCCTATTGCAATTCCGCAATTTTGGCGTCAAGATGTGTGCTGGAAGGGATTGAATCCGACAGATCCTTCCAATGACACAACGTAAAGGAGATTCAAACATGGGCACAATATCCGTGAACCGGCTAGCAGGGCTGTCTCTCATATTCGGCCCGATAATCGCCTTCGTCTTCTTTCTCATAGAGCCGGGGGGACTGCTGATAGACAGCGCCGAGGTGTCAGACGCTGTGGGCATCATAACGGCCAAGAGCGACAACGCCGCGCTGACCAACATAACCAACATCGCGATAATCCTTGGCCTGGCCCTCATCCTCTCGGGCCTCTACGCGCTGATGCGGAACGTGACCTTGCAGGGTAACGGCAAGGCGTTGGTCCAGATGGGCTTTTTCATGATCTTCGTCGGACTGTCCGGTTGGATTCTCTCCGGCGGCATAGACTTCATTCTCGCCGATGCCCAGACCGGCGACCAGATCGCGGGAAGCGTTCCCGTCTACTACGCCGGCTCCGCTCTCTTCTACGCCGGTGGGATTACGCTTGGGTTTGGCGGCTTCATCTTCGCGTTGGGCCTCTCCACGAGAGACGACTTCAACCAGATAATCTCGCTGTTGGCCGCCCTTGTCAGCCTGGCCGTCATGGTCTTCTTCATGATGGCCATACTCAACAACGACGGCCTCGATACCTTCATCTCCCTGGCCCGGAGCTTCTACGTGCTGCTGGTCATCTGGTATGGATACCTGGGCTACGGACTGATGAACCGACCCGATCCCGATCTGTGGCAATAGACGGAATCCAGGACTTGCCGGCCGCCGTCCTGATGTCAGGGGGCGGCGGCTGCGCACCGAGCAGCAAAAGCGCCGCGCGGGACTACCGGAACGTGAGCACTTCGGCGGGGTTGGATACCAGGATGTCGTGGACACCCTCGGCAGTGGAGCCCCTGGACAGCATCCTTGGAGCTATGTGGTCCAGTATGTACGAGTAGCCGTGGCCGCGTTTCTGTGAGCCCTTCATGACGACGTACTTCCGGGACTCTCCAGCAAGATTGCTCCCTGCATCCTGGCAAGTCTGCGGTCAAAAGTGTAAAGCGGCGTCGCTCCCGCCCGCTCCGCGGCTGTAAGGATCATCAAGTCCGAAAACCCGGCGCCTCCTTGCCGATAGCGATATGCGGCTGCGGCGACGTCATCAGAATTCTCGACGACGAGACTGTCCGAAGCTGTTAGGGCCATCAATGCCTCCGCGACTCGGATTCGTGTGAAGCGATAACTCCCTTCCAGTACCCAGGCGACCTCTACGAGGACCTCGCGACAAATGAATCCTGGATTACTGGGCGTCAGCCCGTCCAGCAATGCGCGTGCCGCCTCGGCTTGTTCAGCGTTGTCGCCCACCAAGTAGCGTACGATCACATTTGTGTCGAGCGCGGTCATTCTCTTATTGCCCCCTCTGCGATGGCACGATCCATGTCCTCCAGACTTACCGGCGGGCCATCATACTTGAGGCTGCCAAACAGTCGGCTGGTAGGCCGCACGGGCATTATCAGCACCCCCTCGTCCAGAATGACATAGCGGACCCTATCCCCTGCCTTCACTGCCAGCGAATCTCTGACGGCTTTGGGCAATGTGGTCTGGCCCTTCACGGTTATGCTGGATTCAAACATTGAAAATGCTCCTTTCCCTGAAAGCGTGGCCATTTGCCTTACATTATGGATTACAGTAATGATGTTAGCAATAATGCTAGCTTATCATGGTTTAAGTAAGCCATTTCCAAACGGAATGACAAAGCGATGGCACCGAAGGAGCGGCACGTCCTGGCGAGGCCTAGAACTCATTCGGGACCGCCTCACCTGTGCAATAGGCTTGGCCACGCCTCTGCTCCAGAAAACAGGGGCCTCGTTTTCCATGGTAGTTGCGCGTGTCTGCGCTGGGCTGCCGTATCAGGGAACGAAAGCGCCGTGCAGGTCTACCGGAACGTGAGCACTTCGGCGGGGTTAGAGACCAGGATGTCGTGGACACCCTCGGCAGTGAAGCCCCTGGACAGCATCCTTGGGGCTATGTGGTCCAGTATGTATGAGTAACCGTGGCCGCCGAACTGCCTCCGGGACATTTGGTCTCAGATTCCTCACTGCGTTCGGAAGAACATACCGTACTACGGTAGACTGATGTGGCTGATCGAAACTTGAGAGAACTCAGACCAGTCGGCGATCGGACAATATCCCAGGAGTGCCTTTTGTGACCCCCTCGCCCTCCAACACACATCACGGTCGAATTGCCGTCACGGCGATCATTGCGGCAGCGTGCCTCATCACCTTCATCGCATTCGGAGTCCGGTTCAGCTTTGGCCTCTATCTGGAGCCGATGACGTCCGCCAATGGCTGGTCGCGGGAGACCTTTGCGCTGGCGATGGCAATCCAGAACTTGCTGTGGGGCGTCGCCGTGCCGGTAGCCGGAATGATCGCGGACCGCTACGGGACTGCCAGGGTGGTCGTCGTTGGCGGCGTTTTGTACTCGGCCGGAGTCGCCGGGATGGCGATGTCGGACAGCGGGCTCGCGCTGTACCTGAGCGGGGGAATTCTCGTCGGTCTGGGAGCGGCCTTCTGCTCCTTCTCACTCGTGTTGGCGGCCATTGCCCGCATCATAGGGCCGGAACGGCGATCCTTGGCGTTTGGCCTAGGGACTGCCGCGGGGTCTCTCGGCCAGGTCGTCTTCTCACCGATCAATCAGGCCCTAATTTCCAACTTCGGCTGGTACGACTCCCTGTTGCTGATGTCCGTCGTTTCGCTTGTACTGGTTCCACTGGCCTTCAGCCTTCGAGGCGGCTCGGCATCAAGAGAACCTGTATCTGACCAGAGCCTGACTGAAGCACTGGGCGAGGCGATGAGCCATCGCAGCTACCTGCTCCTGACGGCGGGATTCTTCGTATGCGGCTTCCACGTTGCGTTCATCACCGTGCACTTCCCCACGTACGTCACAGATCTCGGTCTCCCTGCTCGAGCGGGCGCATACGCACTTTCCCTGGTAGGCCTTTTCAACATCATCGGTTCGCTGATGTCGGGAGCCTTCGGACAGCGTTACCCCAAGAAGGTGGGGCTCTCGGGCATCTATTTCGGCCGGGCGTTGGTCATCTGCGGATTCCTGATCGTCCCGGCCAGCGAGCTGAATGTCTACCTGTTCGCGGCCTCGATGGGCCTTCTCTGGCTATCGACCGTGCCTTTGACCACGGGGATAGTGGCCCAGATATTCGGGATCAGGTTCATGGCCACGCTGTTCGGGTTCGTCTTCCTGAGCCACCAGGTCGGGAGTTTTCTTGGAGTCTGGCTTGGTGGGCTGATCCATGACCGCACCGGCTCCTACGACGCGATGTGGTGGGCAGGAATCGGCTTCGGACTGTTCGCCGCCATAGTTCACCTGCCGATCAACGACAGCCCTCTGGCCCGACTGCGCATGGCCCGGGCTGGGAATTAACCTCGAGCGGAGTTTCGAGTTACGAGGCGTTAGGGATTCTCTCGGTTGTTTACCGCCTGTTTTCCGATCTAGGCGGTCTCGAAGAATGGCGTGTATCCATGCTTGCCCCCTGTGTCAGGGAACGAAAGCGCCGCGCGGGACTACCGGAACGTGAGCACTTCGGCGGGGTTGGATATCAGGATATCGTGGACGCCCTCGGCAGTGAAGCCTCTGGACAGCATCCTCGGAGCTATGTGGTCCAATATGTACGAGTAGCCGTGGCCGCCGAACTTCTCCAGGCGGACCTTCGTGCAAATGTCCTGCGCAATGACGACCTTGCGGCCGTAGCCCTCGGACGATATCCAGGCGATGCGCTCAAGGCGCTGGTCGTCGCTCGGCATGTCGATGTTCAGGTTCTTGGCGTAGTACGACCCGCCCCAGCCGAACAGGTCCCACTCCATGTAGCAGCCCGATTCTGCGATCCGTTTGAGGGTATCGCGCTCGAAGACCGTCCTGTCGAGGTGGCCCATAATCGTATGCGACAGGTCGGCCCCCGCCCGGCCCAGGAAGTCGATGATCTCAAGCGGCGATGTCTCGTCCCGGCCGGGATGTATGAGCATTGGAGCGCCGGTCATCCGCTGCGCGCGCGCCGATGCCTTCAGCACCTTCCGTTCGTTGTCC
>JAPPDQ010000538.1 GCA_028875495.1 Chloroflexota bacterium | reverse complement strand
TACGCACAATCTCGCTGAGCACGCTGGGGCGTCTCCGCTCGCAGCGGCCATCAAGATCAAGGACTCCCTGCAAGGAAAGAAGGTCGCCCTCGTATTGAGCGGAGGCAATCTCTCACGCGACCATCTGAGGCAGGTGGTGGCGTAGGCGATGACTACCGTTTCCCATGTATCGTTGACCGATTGCGATGACCTTCGTTATACAGTATCGGTTGATGATCTCTCATTCGGAGGGTTGAAAGCATGAGCAGCGTGCGGTATCCGGTTGTGCTGTTCTCCCTATTGGCGCTGTTCACGTCGTCGTGCGGCCTGTTCGGGTCGGGCGGCGAGGAAATCAGCGAGGCGCAGCGTCTGCAGGCCGAGTCTCACTACGAGTCCGGCATTGAGTACGGCAACGCCGGAAACTTCGAAGGAGCGGTCATCCAACTCGACCAGGCGATTCTCCTGAATCCCGGCCTCACGAATGCTTACATCGCGCGAGGGCGGGCGCGGGCCGAACTCAACAGGTACCCCGAGGCCATCGAAGACTACAACGTCGCCATAGAGAACGTCCCCGAAAACTCTGAAATCTACATCGACCGCGCGGTCGCCTACTCCCGGATATCGGAGTACAAGACCGCATTGTCCGACTACGACAAAGCCGTCGAGTTGGGCAACGACAGCTTCAGCCTGCACCTCAATCGAGGCACCACTCTCTCTCGACTCGGCAAGCACTACGAGGCCCTCAAGAGCTACGACACCGCCATCGAGATTGCGCCCGATAGCTCCCTTGCATGGACGAATCGCGGGACCGAGTACGCGCGTCTTGGACAGCCTAGGCAGGCTATCGAGGAATTCCGCAAAGCGATTGAACTCGATCCGGAGAACGCGGAGGCGTTCTTCAATCGCGGCGCCGCATACGCGGCCATCGGCCGATACGAGGACGCCTTCATTCACCTTGAGAAGGCCGTACAGCTCGAACCCGACAACGAAAAGGTCTTCCACGACCGCGGCACCATCTATGGCGAACTCGGAATCCTCTACCAGTCGACGCAGAACCTGGCAGAGTCGATTGCCCGCGACCCGGACAACGCGGAGCTCTACGCGCAGCGGGCGGAAGTCTATAAGCGAATGCCCAACCACGAGAAGGCGATCCGCGACCTGAGTTCTGCCCTGCAGCTCATACCGGACAACGCCGGTTGGCTCGTCGAAAGAGGCGACTCGTGGCTGGCCCTGGAAGAATTTCAGGCGGCCCTCAACGACTACAACACTGCGCTCGAACTGCAGCCGACCAGCGGCCGCATTTTGGCGAGGAGAGGGACATTCTGGAAGGAGACCGGACACTTCGACCGCGCCATCGTGGACTTTGAGGACGCGATCATCATGGACACCAGAAGCCACGAGGCTTACGGCGGGCGAGGAGAGATATTCAGCCTCGTCGGCGACTTCAACCGCGCTATCGCGGACTTCACCGAGGCTATCGATCTGAACAACGAAAACGAAACGGTAGATGCAGCCAACCAAGAAGTCGATTACTTCAAGAACCGCGCCCTTGCCTACGGCAGCGTGGGCAATCATCACCAAGCGCTCACCGACCTGAACTTGGCCATCAATATCCACGAGCAGATCGTCGAGCAGACCCGCGACCCCAAGGACCAAACGCTCTGGTCGCTCCGGGCCATCGCGAAGGCCGAGCTCTGCATGGACGAAGAGGCCCTGGCGGACGCGAACCTCGCCGAGGAGCTGGGGGCCGAGGCAGCCGACCTCAACCGCAGCCTGATGGCGATTCGCCAGCAGCCGAAGTGCTCGGGGAATTAGCCCCGGCATCCCGGACACCGGAGTTACACAAGAACGTATGAAACCACGTCTTCTCAAGATTGGCGTCATCGTCGGAGTCGCGGTTTTCGTCATTGCCCTCCTGGCGGGTGGCGGCTACTGGTATTGGGGATCTCAGAAGTCCCAGGAAGAGCGTGCCGAGGAGCACTATCGACGCGCCCTGACGCTCCAGAATGAAGGCGAGTTGGAGCGTGCGATCTCCGAGTACACGAAGGTGCTCAACATCGACCGAACATTCATCGAAGCCTACAGCAACCGCGGCGTCGCCCGCATGGACCTCGGAAAATATGACAAGGCCGTAGAAGACTTTTCCAACGCTATCCTGCAGAACCCGGTCGTCCCCTACTTCTACTACAACCGCGGACTCGCGTTTGAGCGGGCGGGAGCGCTCGACTTTGCGCTGCTCGACTATCTCGACGCCGTGGACATCGACCCAACGTACCGTGAGGCCTTCTACGGTTTGGGAAACGTCTATCTTCAGTACGGCGACTACCAGCGGGCGGTCTGGAACTTCGACAACGCCCTGAGACTGGAACCGGAGAATCCCGACGCCTATTTCGGCCGGGCAGAAGGGTATTTCGGCCTGGAGCGGTACGAGCAGGCCATCGACGACTACAGCAAGGCGCTCCAACTCGAAAGCCAACTGCCGGAAGCCTACACGGGACGCGGCGTGGCATACATCGAGGCGGGACAACCTGAACTGGCCATTGCAGACTTTGAGAACGCCCTGCTCTGGAGACCCGACAGCGTAGCCGCCTACTACCACCGCGCACGGGCCTATCAGCGGTTGAACCAACTCGAACAGGCGATAACCGACTACTCAGTCGTCATCGAGCGCGACCCCAACTTTGTTGGCGCCTACCACGGACGAGGAATGTCCTACGTCCAGGCCGGTCTACCGGAGCAAGCCCTCCCCGACTTCGAGGAATCAATTCGCATCGACGACACATACGGGCCGACCTTCGCCGCCCGCGCCATCGCCTACACCCTCCTCGGCAGAGACGACGAAGCGGAGCAGGACGTTGACATGGCGGAGGAATTGGGCCACAACCGGTCACGCATCGAAGCCGATATCGCTCACATCAAAGATCAGCGGCAGTAACGAAACTCACACCGCAAGGTCTCGCCGCTCAAAGAGGTGGCTCGCCGCCGCGACGAGCACCACGGACGCCCCGACCAGCACACCTGAGTGAACGAGATTCAGCCCATTCACCATGGGGTTACCACCGATAAAATAGTAGATCGGCGAAAGGTACTGAGTCCACTCCAGTCCGTCCACGATGGGGCCAAACGTGTTCGCGACATACGCGGCGATACCGACCGCCCCGCCCATTCCGACGGTGGCGCCCGGTTTGCCCGTCCACGCTCCGACGAGGAGGGCGAGCGCGCCAAAGGTAATCCCAAGCAGAGCCAGACCAATGTATGCCTGAATCACGTTGAGCAGGCTGATGTCCATGTCTACTATCACGACCCCCGCCAGCGTCCCGATGAACACCACGACGGCGAGGGCCGCCGTGCCGGACACCATGGCCGCGAATTTCTGAAGCAGCATCGTCGTGCGGTGCACAGGGTGAGAGAGCAGCACCTCCAGCGACCCTCGCCGTTCCTCTCCCACCAGCCAGCTTGTGCCTAGCCACAGGTTGAATACGATAAAGAGCAACGGGAAGGTGAATGACAGCATCTCGGCGGTCAGGAACCCTTCCGGCGAGGCAAAGTCATCCACATTGCCCGTGAATGCCCGGATCAACGAGCCCTCATCGCCAAGAATATCGTTCAGTTCGGGAATATCCTGGAAGCTGGGATAGATCAGAACGATCACGAAAGCGTACAGGAACAGCCCCAGCGACCACCAGACGATGGGACGCCGAAGGTCGAGGACCGACTTGAGGTAGGCGTTACGGAGCATCGCCGCCCTCCCCGTCCTCGCTGTAGAACGTCAGGAAGATGTCGTCGAGCGACGCCTCGTGGGTCACGAGCCGCACGATCTCGTGCCGAGCCACCGCCTTGATAAGCCCGTCCGGACTGCCCGCAACGGACACCGTGAGAGTCCTCCCGTTGACCGTGAGGTCGGAAGCGCTCGGAAGATGCCGAAAGTCCGATATAGAGACATCGGAGGCAAACTCGATCTCGAAGCGGTGGAGGGCAGCACGGTCGATGAGGGCGTGCACGTCCTCGACGGCAACCAGTCTCCCCTTGCGGATGATGCCCACTCGGTCGGACACCCGCTGCACCTCCGGCAGCACGTGCGATGAGAAGAACACCGTGCGTCCCTCGGCCTTCACCTCGTCGAGTATCTCGTAGAACTCATGCTGGATCAGGGGATCGAGGCCGCTCGTCGGCTCGTCGAGGATGACCAGCTTCGGCTTGTGCATCATCGCCTGCAGCAACCCGATCTTCTGCTTATTCCCGCGCGAAAGCTGTGAG
>JAPPDQ010000456.1 GCA_028875495.1 Chloroflexota bacterium | reverse complement strand
AAGTGGAAGCGTTCCTCACGCTGAACCACACCCGCCCAGCGCGTCCTCCAGCGCCGACCACGCCAACAACGCGCACTTGATCCGCACCGGATACTCCCGTACAGCCGACAGCGTCGGAAGGTCATGCATGGCGGCCGCGTCGTGCGCCGAGGGAGATACCCCATCCATAATGCCCTCGAACGCCGTCGTCAGGTGGTGAATCTCCCCGGCGGTCTTCCCCACCACGGCCTCCGACAGCATCGAAGCGGTCGACTGGTTGATTGAGCACCCTATCGCCTGCACACCGACATCAGACACCCGTCCGTTCAAAAACGCGAGTTGGATGTCGACCTCGTCACCGCAAAACGGATTGACGGCCTTCGCGGAAGCGTCGGGAGAGTCGAGAACGGCTTGATTACGGGGATTGCGACGGTGATCGAGGATGGCGTCGTGGTAGAGTTCGTCGATGCTAGGCGAGTCCATTGCCAAAGTATCGCAAGGCCCCTTTTACGCCGTCAACCAGAGCATCCACTTCCTGCTCGGTGTTGTAGACGTAGAACGATGCTCTCGCCGTCGCGGGAACGCCCAGCTTGCCCATGAGCGGCATCGTGCAGTGGTGTCCCGTCCGCACCGCGATCCCCCGCTGATCGAGGAACGTTCCCAGATCGTGCGGATGAACGTCCTCGTTGTGGAAGGAAACGACCCCGCCCCGCAACTCCGGGTCATGTGGGCCGAACACGTCCACCTCCTCGATCTCCTTGAACCTTTCCAGCGCGTAAGCGGTGATCTGCTTCTCGTGCTCCCGGACGTTCTCCATGCCGAGCGCCGAAAGATAGTCCACCGCCGCACCCATCCCGATAGAGTCCGCTATGTTCGGAGTACCAGCCTCGAACTTCCAGGGCAGGTCTGCCCACGACGCCTTCTCATAGGTGACCTGCAGCACCATCTCGCCCCCGGTGAGGAACGGCCCCCTATCTTCCAACTGTTCCCGCTTGGAATACAGTGTGCCAATCCCTGTTGGCCCAATCATCTTTTGCCCCGAAAAAGAGAGAAAGTCGCAGTCGAGGTCCTGCACGTCCACCGGCATGTGAGGAACGCTCTGTGCGCCGTCCACAAGAACGGTCGCTCCCACAGCATGGGCCTTCTCTGTCAACAGCTTGGCCGGATTGATCGTACCCAGCGAGTTTGAGGCATGCGTGAAGGCCAGCAGCTTCGTCCGCTCGGTGATGATAGTGTCCAGATCGCTCAGATCGAGCGTCCCATCATCCCTAAGCGGAATGAACCGTAGGGTCGCACCGCGCTCCGTGGCGATCTCTTGCCACGGCACCAAGTTGCTGTGGTGCTCCATCGGAGTCGTGACGATCTCGTCCCCAGGCTCGATATGTCCCCTGCCCCACGAGTGCGCCACGATGTTCATCCCCTCCGTGGCGTTCCTTGTCCAAATGACCGTCTCCGGCTCCGGGGCGTTGATGAAGTCCGCCACCTTCTTCCGAGCCGCCTCGGTCAGGTCGGTGGCCTCCATGCTCAAGGTATGCACTCCCCTATGCACGTTGGCGTTGTAGTTCTCGTAGTAATCGACCAGCGACTGTATGACGGAGCTAGGCTTCTGCGTCGTGGCTGCGTTGTCGAGATAGACGAGCGGTTTGCCGTTCACCATGCGCGACAGAATAGGAAAGTCCGCTCGTAGCGCCTGAACGTCCAGGGCTTTCATCGTCTTCGAGGTGGTAGATGTCATTTCGTGAATACCCTCTTAGAAATTAGAGGCACGCCTAAGCCGGAACCCTTTCCCTTGACGGAGCCGGTATCCGCTCAACTACATCTGCGATTGTGGTGGAATTAAGCACTTTCCACATCGCCTCTTCGGCTTCCCGCCACACAGACTGCTGTCCGCAGCACGACGACTGCTCACAGTTGCTGACATCGTCGAGACACGCCACGAGCGCTACGGGACCGCCCAAACAGGCCATGACGGCTCCCATCGTGATTTCGGAAGGATGTCTTGCCAGAGAGTGCCCGCCCAAAGGTCCACGTTGCGCCTTCGTAAGACCGTGTCGCTGAAGCGAGTGGAGCACGCGCGCGAGGTACTGCTCGGGTATCCCCTGCCGTCTCGCGATCTCGGAGGCGCGTACGACCGTCTCGTCGGAATGCTGCGCCAAGTCCACCAGCGCCCGTACACCGTAGTCCACCTGTACCGGAACGTGCATTGTCGGCCTCCTATTCCGTCGAAACCGTCTCCTCGCCTTCCAATGCTCCCCGAAGCGCGTGCCATGAGAGCGTCGCGCACTTGATCCTCGTCGGGAACGACCTCACGCCCGCCAGCACTACAAGGTCGCCCAAGCTCTCGTCGTCCACATTACCGTTGGTGCCGTTCGTCACCAGGTCGTGGAACTTCCCGAATGTCTCCTGCGCCTCGTCCACCGTTTGTCCCTTGATCGCCTGCGTCATCAGCGACGCCGACGCCTTGGAAATCGCGCACCCCGCCGCCTCGAACGACACGTCCGTTACCACATCATCATTCAGCGTCATATACAAAGTGATCGTGTCGCCGCAAAACGGATTGAACCCATGCGACGTGCATGTCGGATCATCCATCTTCCGAAAGTTGCGCGGCTTCCGGTTGTGCTCCAGCACGATCTCTTGGTACAGCTCTTCCAGTTCATCCACGACTCTTTTTGCCTTTCGAGTGACTGGACCTTGCTCCCGGCAGACCATCAGCGAACAGGCCGTCGAGATACTCCCGAAGCGGCTCCAAGGAAACGCGGTCGATGATCTCCTTGGCGAACCCATGCACCAGCAAGTCACGCGCCGTCTTCTCGTCTATTCCCCGGCTCCGCATGTAGAAGATCGCCTCTTCCGCGACAGCGCCCGCAGTCGCCCCGTGTGTCGCCTGAATATCGTCAGCGTATATCTCCAGCATCGGCTTGGTGTTGATCCGTGCCCCCTCCGAAAGCAGGAGGTTCTGGTCCTTCTGATACGCCTCGCTCTTCTGCGCGTTCGGATGAACGATGACACCGCCGCTGAACACCGCCCTCGAACGGTCGTCCAGAATGCCCTTGAAATACAGATCGCTGCTCGTATGCGGCTTGAGATGGTCTATCACGACGTGGTTATCGATATGCTGAGTCCCATAGGTGAAATACAGTCCCCCCACGACGCACGAGCTTCCCGGCGCGTCGAGCATCACGTGCAGCCCGTTCCGCGCGACTCGTCCGCCTCTGGCAAACGACAGCGAGTTGAACGTGCTGTCCTCACTCAGCCGTACCGGCGTGCTCCCAATATGGAACGCGCCCGGCGAGTCCATCATCAGCCGGTAGTGGTCAACGTGCGCTCCCGCCTCCAAGAGGATCTCGCTCACCGAGTTCGTAAAATACGTCGATTCTCCAACGCCCACATAGCTCTCGACGACCGTACACTCACTCCCCTCTCCCGCGATAACCAGAGTTCTCGGATGCGTGGCAATCGCCTCATCATCCTCGGTCGTCACGTACACAAGATGGACCGTCGGTGCGCTGCTCCCGGCCGAGACTTTCACTACCGCCCCGTCCGTTGCGAACGCCGTGTTCAACGCTGTGAACCCATCACACCCCACATCGGCCAGAGAGCCGATCCCCTCGCCTGCACCATTCGAGCTAAGATCGGCAGAGTCTCCAAGCCTTCCTACAACCACACCGTTCCCAGCATGTCCATTCGCCGAATACTCTGCCACGTAGTGCCCGTCCACGAAGGCCAGTTGGACCCAGTCCTCAGAACTCGGAGCGAGAGATTCCAATAGCCCCGCGGCCACGGCTCCTGGGCGCACTGCATACCCAAACGTCGCGTTCGCCAGCGCCCCGAGGTTCGTGTACTTCCACTTCTCATTGTCTTTCCGCGAAGTCGGGAACCCGAGCATCGAGAAGCTGTCCATCCCCCTCCGCCGGAGTGCGCTCAGCCAATCCGGCCCCGTCGATGGAAGACGGCCGTACTGCTCGGCATAGAGGTCGTATGAACTGTTTCTTGATGTCATATTTAGATTCTTATCTCACATCATCAGGCCAGGAACCGGGACCAGTCGCTTTCCAACGGGGTCAACACCTAGGTACGCCCCTTCGAGTGCCATCGCTCCCAAGAGCGGCTGTGTGCCCTCATCATTAAAGAGCACCTGTGTGATGACCTCCCGCCCTTCAAACCGCACTCTGGCATAACCGATGTCCATCAGTCTAGTTTCACCTTGAGCAAATTGAAAATGCTGTTTCGCGGCAGGTTCAACGCCCAATTCTCTGAGCACC
>JAPPDQ010000060.1 GCA_028875495.1 Chloroflexota bacterium | reverse complement strand
CCTGCGACTCGAAGGCTACGCGCATCCTGTCAACATGACCTCCGTTCTCGCAGCCGTCCGCATCATTGGGCGGAACGCCCCGGCCGTCCTCGCAGGCGTGACCGACCTTGACCTCGCGCCGCCATACTTTCCCAATCTCTCCTGCGCCCAGGGCATGGTCGCCGAGATACACGGCACGGTCATTCGCGGGGATGTCGGCGGGCTGCTGACGTATGACGTGCTCTTTGGGCGCGACTATGGCGACCACATATGGGAGTCACTCATGGATGCGGGCGAACCACACGGACTGACGCCGATTGGGTTGGAAGCAATGTCGCTTCTAAGACCATAGCTCACCGCAGAGATCGCAAAGAACGCAGAGAAGATAGGAATTGAATGTGGCTAACATGGGAAATGTGCCAGAACAGAATGATTCAGAGCGACACATAAACAAGGTTTCGAAGGAGGTAGTCGCAAGCGCAATTGAGGTACATCGGAATTTAGGTCCAGGGTTGCTTGAATCGGCTTACGAAGCGTGCTTGGCATACGAGTTGCGAGAGCGGGGTCTTGCGGTCGAGCACCAAAAGCCACTGCCGGTTGTCTATCGCGATGTAACTGTGGAAGTTGGTTACCGCCTGGATCTTCTCGTGGAGAACGCAGTTGTCGTCGAACTAAAGTCAGTGGAAAGACTTGAGCCCATTCATCAAGCCCAATTATTGTCGTACTTGAAACTGTCGGGCTACAAATTGGGGCTTCTGATCAACTTCAACGTCCGGTTGCTCAAACATGGTATCAAACGCATCGTCAACAAACTCTAAATCCTATCTCTGCGTACTCAGCGCTCTCTGCGGTGAAATCTGATGGTGCTCCAAGTACTCAGGAAGGAAAAGTTCTGGCGGCAAGCCGTGCTTGCGCCGCACTACGACGTGGTCGTCATCGGCGGTGGCGTGCATGGTCTCTCGACGGCGTATCACCTAGCCAAGCTCGGCGTTAAGCGGGTGGCAGTGCTTGACAAGAGCTACCTCGGCGCGGGAGCAAGCGGACGCAACACGGCCATCATCCGGTCGAACTATCTCACGCCCGACGGCATCGCCTTCATGAACGCAAGCCTGAAGCTCTACGAGCAGCTTGCGGCGGAGCTCAACCTGAACGTTCTGTTCAGCCAGATTGGACGGCTGGACATCGCGCACACGGAGTCCACCCTGTTCTGGCTGCGGCAGCGAGTTGAGTACAACCGGCTGATGGGAGTGGACAGCCGCCTCATTGAGCCGGATGGCGTCAAGCGGCTCGTCCCACAGATCGACCTGCGCGAGGGAAAGCCATTTCCGATCGTCGGGGCACTGCACCACCCGCCCGCAGGAGTCGCCCGGCACGACGGGGTCGTCTGGGGCTACGCCCGCGCGGCAGACCGTCTCGGCGTCGAGCTGCACCCCTTCACCGAGGTCACGGGAATCACGCGTGAGAACGGGAGGATCACCGGCGTGGAGACCGCCAAGGGCCGCGTGGGAGCGGATGTCGTCGTCAGCGCGACTGCAGGATGGACATCGACCATCACTCATATGCTGGACATCGACATGCCGATCCTCACCTACCCACTCCAAGCCTTCGTCACCGAGCCGCTAAAGCCATTCATGCACACGACCATCTCGTCCGGCGAGCTTCACACGTACGTCTACCAGACCGAGCGGGGCGAGTTCGTCATCGGAGGGGGTGTCGACCACTATCCTACATACTCGCACAAATCGACGCTGCAGATGCTGGAAGAACTGGCCGCCAACGCCATTCGACTCTTGCCCAAGCTTCGCGACGTGAAGGTGCTCCGCCAGTGGACGGGCATCTGCGACATAACGCCCGACTTCGCGCCGATCATCGGTCCGGTGGACGGCGTCGATGGTTTCATCCTCAACTGCGGCTGGGGCACATGGGGATTCAAAGCCGCGCCGATTTCGGGCAAGATGACGGCAGAGCTCATCACCACGGGCGAGACGCCCGACCTCATACGGTCGTTCGACCTCAACCGCTTCCACGAAGGACGGCTCATCAACGAGCGCGCCGCCGCCATTGCGGCAGCAATGCACTAGGTGGTGGCGCTCAGTCCTTGCGTCTGGGAGTGGGGACAGCCGTCATACCAGCGAAGAGTGGGCCCCGTACACCGATACGGTGCCGGTATCCAGTAGGTTCAGAGCCGGTAAGCGTCTATTCGGCCGCCTGTCGTTCCCCAGGAGACTCGACACGTAACGTAATGACATCTGTGCCGGAGTATTGTTGATGGTTCACGGATGAGGCGTAGTTCTGCAACAGTCGCAGTGATATCTCATGCTCTGCGGGGGTCTCAATTTCAAGCTCCTGGAGCTGGCGTACCTGGTCCTCGATGTTCTCCTGGTTTCCTCCGCCAATGAACTCCAGATCTGCCACGGGACCATCGCTGGACGCCAAGACTATCAGCTGTCGCCCATCCTCCTCATCTTCCTGTTCGTCTTCATCTTCATCTAAGTCGAATGATGTCAGGTCCAGCGGCGCGAGCGTCAGGAGCGTCTCCTCCGCAACCGCGCTGAGCTTGTCCTTCATCTCGGTGCTCCAGCCTCTGCTGTCGGCGAATTTCGCGATGAACTCTTGAAGTTCCGGCAGTGAGTCGATGTGGAGTCTCGATTGGAACCGCATACGACGCGGGTTCGTGAGCTCCAGATAGACGATCATCAGTACAGCCGCGAACCCTCCGGTAGTTATCCCGCTCTTGAAGAGCGCTCCCCAAACAGGGCCTATGTCCGGAAGATGAAATAGACCGAACTGAAATGACGCGCCAATCCAGAAACAGACCCCCGCGACCGCAATCTTCTGCCGGTCTTGCTCGCCCTGGAAGACCGTCCTCGCACCGTCGACGAGAAGGCTTCCCGTCACCATGATGAGATAGCCTGTCATCACGGGACCGGGTATGGTGGCGATCAGGCCGGACACCTTCGGGAGGAACGCCATTACCAGCAGGATGCCACCGATGAAGTACCCAACTCTGCGGGATGCGACACCGGTGGTCTGGATGAATGAAGCGCCAGCCGGATTAACGACGTTGGGCACCGTACCTCCAATTCCGGCAAGCAGGTTGCTCACGCCTCCCCCCGCCAGGGCTCTCTGCACTTCTCGGAAGTCTATGGCTCTTTCCTCACGCCAAGCGACCCTCTGGTTAGTGATAGAGGACCCATTCACCTGAATGGAGTTGATCAGGCCGAGGAACAGGAACGACGGGAGCAGCGTCCAGAAGTGGATTCCAAAGTCGAGACCCAAGTCCGGCACCTCACTCGGAAGCCCGATCCATGGGGCATCGATCACCCTGTCGAACTCATAGATTCCCAAAGCAAAGGCAACGATGCAGCCGCCGACAATCCCGATCAGCGGCCCCCAGAGACGCAGCGTGGCCGATCCGCGAAGCATGAGGGCCGCGACGATCACCGTCGTGGCCAGCGCCGTCAGAGGCGCCTCTTCGGGATTCACCTTCGATGCCTCGTCCAGCAAATCGAAGACGACGGAAGCTAGGGTAATGGAGAGTATCATCATTATCGTCCCGCCCACTATCGGGGTGACGATGCGCCTCAGAAGGAACAGCCACTTGGAGATGACGATCTGGATTATTGCCGTGACGATCACCAGGGTCATCAGCGTTGCCGGTCCTCCGTCCACCACCGCCGTGATGCAAAACGGGATGGCGAAGGCGGCAGTGAACATCGGAAGAACGGCTCCGGCGCCAACCGGTCCGAGCCTGCGCACCTGGATCAGCGTTGAAAGGCCAACGACCACCAAGGAGGCAAAGACCATCCAGGTCACATAGGACTCGCCTATGTCCGATGCGCTGGCGACAATTACCGGAGTCACCAGCAGCGTTGCCGAGGCTATCAGGCTGAATTGCAAACCATAGCCCAGCGAGGCCGGATAGGACGGACTCTCGTGTGCTTCGTAACGGGGGCTTCCAGAAGATGTCGTCGCCAAAATGGTCTCCGGGACCCGAAAGCGTGGTGGGCATTAAGGCCCGATACACAATACCACAATTGTGCATCGGGTTGGCCCATCAGCAAGGCACTAACGCAAGGGGATATCCCACCCTTGAAACCATTTCGCCAGTACTGTCAGTCGGCTGCGACCTCGTTGAGGTGCCCGGTCTCGCAGTCGAAGACAAAGCCGCGAACTTGGTCCTTCGAGGGGATGAAGGGACTGACCTTGATACGCGCAATGGACTGACGCACGTCCTGATCCAAGTCTCCAAACGCCTCCAGCGCGAAGGACGGG
>JAPPDQ010000585.1 GCA_028875495.1 Chloroflexota bacterium | reverse complement strand
TGGCGGCGATGGTACTCACCTCGGCGAGCGCACCGATCGCGGCTTCGATTTCCTCGTCGGTTGTGAACCGTCCTAGGCTGATCCGGACCCCCGTCGCAGCTGTTTCCCGGTCCAAGCCGAGGGCCAATAGAACCTTCGATGGCTCGGCTGTGCCGGACGAGCAAGCGGAGCCGGTTGAGATTGCGATTCGGTCTGAGACGATTTCGATGACTTCGTCTGCCGTGATTCCCGGAAATCCTATGCTAAGGCTCCCGGGCAAGCGGTGCCGGAGGTCGCCGAAGAATCGAACGTCTGGACAGTATCGCCGTACCGCATCACTCAGCAGCCCGGCAAGTTTCGACATCCGGGCCGCATCTTGGTGCCAGTGCTCGCATGCGAGTCGGCAGGCGGCGCCGAATCCGACCGCCAAGGGAGCGGGAACGGTACCCGGTCTCAATCCATGCTCTTGCCCGCCTCCGGTCGCTATAGGCTCGATCGGCACACCGCTCCGTACGTAAAGAGCCCCGATTCCCTTCGGCCCGTAGACCTTGTGGGCGGAGAGGCTAAGCAAGTCGACACCCCACAAGTCAACGTCAATCTCGATCCGTCCCGAGGCTTGCGTGGCGTCGGTGTGAACCAACGCCCCCTGGGCATGGCACAGCTCGGCGATTTTGTGTAGCGGATGCAGCACCCCGATTTCGTTGTTGGCTGCCATGACCGAAACCAGCACGGTACGGTCGTCCAACATTCGCTCGAGGTGCGCGAGGTCCAGTCGACCATCGTTGTCCACGGGCAGGACAGCAACGTCATAATCAGCGCATCCGAGATCCTGAACCGTCTCGAGCACCGCAGGATGTTCCGTCGCTACGGTTATGATTCTGTTCCGGTACGGTCCAGATGGCTTCACCGTGCCGCGGATGGCGAGATTACAGGACTCGGTAGCACCCGATGTGAACACAATCTCGTGGTCGTCCGCCCCGATCAACTCGGCCACTTGGCCCCGCGCGGTCCGCACCGCCTGGGCGGCATTCCAGCCGTACGAATGGTTGACCGAGTGAGGATTCCCGAAATGATCATCGAGATAGGGCAACATCGCCTCCCGGACCAAGGGGTCCAATGGAGTCGTCGCCTGATAATCCAAGTACGCTTGTCGCGAGGCCATGCGTCCGATCATTCCGTGCAGTCGCACGGTAGAAGGTCGGCGGAATAGGTAGCCAGATCAGCCTCACCGGCCTTGGCTAGCACCTTGTAGGAGAAATCGGTCTTGGTCCCGAAGAAGCCTATCGTCTTGCTTGCGGGATTGCCAGTGATCCGTCGGCCCTCAGCCACAAGGTCTCGTGCATACGTATTCTCCATTCGGATCCACCAAGCAATGTCCGATGGCGTATCAAGCAGAGATCCAAAACCCGGCTCTTGGGAGTGCTTCTCTTCTTCCATGCTGTTCCGAACGGCTCGGAGGTTCTTGGCTCCCTTGAGAAAGCAGTACACGCAGTTCGACAGGCTTCCTTCCCTGGGCAGTGTCAGATCCCACTCCTGGTGGTCCCAGAACGCGTTGACTTCGTCTCTAGTCACGCTCATGTCCGCTAGGGGCATGTACACGTGCTCTCCTTCGTAGCCAACTGAACCAGGTCCGGCGTTTCTAGCTTGGACCCGCTCCACACGGACCTGCTCATCCCCCCGTAGCCCGACGAACGCAACGTACTCGACGCCCCCCTTTCCGAACGACGCCTGATCGCCAAATATCCGCCCCTCTAGGGCCGAGTTGTGAAACTTCCTCCAGGCTGATGAGAAGTCCCCGTATTTCTGCTCGGGCCGAATGTGGGGTCGGGACAACGCGTAGGACTTCTTTTGCGTAAAGATCTCCTTGGGAACTGCCCCTTGGCTCCGACGATGCCGCCGGTACATCGCGTTCACGTCCATTCGAGACCGCTCCCCGAAATGCCCCAGCCGTGGAATCCTGGCCTTGCATGCCAGCCAATCCTTCAGGAACATGCGGGTTACCTCGAGCTTCATGTTCTTGGTGCAGATGCGGCTGAACTGGTTCGGAACGTATCCTGACCAGGAGAGGAGTTCCTCGAAGACTTCTCCGCGCCAGTGAAACCCATCAGGGTTTTCCGCCGATTTTGGTTTGTCGTTGACTAGGCGATACGAAGGCAGGCGCGTCCACTCTCCGTTCCGAGAATCCTCATAGGTCTGGAATTCGACCCAGAAAAATGGAATCCCGTAACGGTTTGAGGCCTCCTTGCAATCCCTTGCGAACCGATACGTTCCGGGATGCTCCGAGGCCGTGTTGTTGAAGACGATAACATCGCCTCGGTCTCGGTCGAGGAGCTGGTTCTCCAGCAATGCAAACAGGAGCATCCCGCTGGAGCGCCCCCCGGAGAATTTCACGATGTGTGGTAAGTCCCTATGGGCCTTAGCCCGATATCGGAGACTGTTGTGCTCTGGACGAGCCGTCTGCTGTACGTGTTGATGTCGATTTGCGACAGCCAGCTTCGGAACTTTGTGAACTCGCTTAGGGCTCATCGCCGTTCATCTCGAGCTCCGTTCTGTGCCGGAACCAAATCGTCCAGACGATAGGCGGATTCCCCGGCCGCGCACACCAACCCGTCGCCTACGGCGCCAGGCCCACGGGAACGAATCTTCCTAGTGCGCAATTGTATCGCAGTTCCACTGCTGCCACCTGTAGTTGGAGTCTTGCTCCCAGAATTGGGTGGTTGCCCACCCTTGGCACGCCGAGAAACCGAAACAGGACGAAACGCTTAGAATCGTTGTTGACCTGCGCCGACTGAGCGGGCAGGAACGATTGTGGAGCACGGATGGGGACTCAACTCGCACCAGGGAGATGGCTGCCGCTGGCCGGGGAAATGCCGTGGAGGAAGAAACTGGAGGTTTCCGAGTCGACGGACTACGACGTGCTCCTTGCCGACGGCAGGCGGCTCGCCCCGAAGGCACTGTTCGGAGTAGCGGCGAGCCGCGCGCTAAATCTGGACGTCCGGCCGGCTCACTTCAAGGGAGGCGAAGGAACGCCGTGCTTTAGGGCGATTCGGGCAGCGGAGTTCCGCATAGTCCCGAAAGCAGCGGACGGCAATGTGCCCGTACCACCGGACGAACGAAATTGGATCGAAGGAGAGCCCATGCGCGGGTGGCACCTTCGATACGAACGCAACCCGAGAGCTGCCAAAGAGAAGAAGCGATCATTCAGGGAAGCCCACAGCGGGCGGCTGGAATGCGAACAATGTGGTCTGGCCCCATCCGACTCCGCTGTCGAAGTCTGGGGAGAGGCCTGCATCGAAGTTCACCACACGGTTCCTCTGGCGGAACTGGGCAGGCGGGAGACATCCATTGATGACCTTATGTGTGTGTGCGCGAATTGCCATCGGATGTTGCATCACCAATTGTGACTCCAAGAAGGTAGGCCAAAGCGGGTGACAGGCGGTTGATCATGGAGGACAGACCTTGCTCCACGAAGGACTGAAAGTACGTACCGCCACGCCACGGTCAACACCATCGTCTTTGGCGTGGATCTCGACCTGGTCGATGAAGTCGCCGTATCCGCAGGTAAGAAGATCGAGGGGGCGAGCGTGTCGCGGCGTTACGCATCCGACGCGCCGCGGCTGAATCTACGGCGATCCCGACGAGCGTGTAGAGGACGGCTCCTCCGGAGGCGTAGGAGACCGGGTCGCTTTCAAGCCAACAATGAGGCCCAGAACGGGCATTCCACGAGCGGTCTCATCCAAGATCTCCCGCGCAGAGCTTCAAAGTGGGAACCTACTTCTGACATCATGCGGCTTGGGGAAACCAGCCATAGCATGAGGCTTGATCTCGCCCCTGACACTAATCGTGTCGTGAAGTGAGAGTTAGCCGAAGTCAATCGGCGACACTCTGAATGACGAACACGGACTAGACCTGAATCGGTTCAACGAAGCCCAAACAAGCTCTCAGTTGAGAGCCACGCCTGGCTGGTCAAACGCCGCCTCAACCCTTTGTATCGCATCGCCGTCATTCCGGTCTCCTTGACCCGCTATATCGCCAGTCGATCGCGGTAGTTCAGCGATAGATCTGCTGAAATCGATGGCGAGAGTCGGTTTACCTCAATTGCTATCTGTGACTTCGAAAAATGTCTTGAAAGCAGGAAAGAGATCTGATGTACGGATCGAAGCAAAACCCCGAGCTTCCGAGATGCTTCCCTAGCTGCCCAGTTAAACGTGTGATTGGTGAGGAATGCATAATTCCAAGAATTACCGTCGATTCGAGCTGCGATGCGAAGGGATCGACA
>JAPPDQ010000494.1 GCA_028875495.1 Chloroflexota bacterium | reverse complement strand
CGGGCATGGCAGTCGGCGAGGTGAGCGGACCAGGACTCGACGTCGCCACGGGTACCGGGGACTTTACGTTCGATCTGCTGCGGCACCGTCAGGTCACCGGTGTCGTCGGCCTCGACTTCACGCGGGCGATGCTCCCGCTGGCAATCGAGAAGGCCCGAGACCGAGGGTGTGAAGACCGCATCGAGTTCATGGCCGGGGACGCCCATGCGCTTCCGTTTCCCGACGACAGCTTCATCTGTGCGACGGTCGGGTTCGGTGTCCGCAACTTCATCGACGTTCCACTGGCGTTGCGAGAGATGCGGCGGGTCGTGAGACCGGGAGGGCGCGTGGTCATCTTGGAGATCGTGCGTCAAGACGGGCTGAATCCGATCGGCAAGTTGTTCCCGCTCTACTTCCGGCGAGTCACGCCGTGGATGGGCGCGCTCTTCGCAGGCGACCGCGAGGCGTACACCTACCTGCCGGAGTCGGTGCAGGGATTCCTCAGCGCGGAAGAGCTGGCGGAAATGATGCAGGGGGCGGGTCTGGTGAATGTGAGTTACCGGAGTTTGGGACTTGGGACAGTCGCGATACACGTGGGGGAGAAGAAAGAAAGTAGAAAGTAGTGCGAAGGATGAGGGGAGATTCACCGTAGAGGACGCGGAGGGCACAGAGGGAGGTAGGTGAAAATCCTGATTTTGTTGCATGGTGTTGCATTTTGTTGCATTTCCCCTTGGGTGGAACAGTCTGCACGGGCTTGCGGTTATGGATTTTAGATTCCTCGCTGCGCTCGGAATGACAGACAAGGGGACAGAGTTATAGCTACACCTCCGTTTTGCCTACCCCTGTCAGCCCACGACGAAAGAGGAGACAAGAGGATTCACCGCAGCGGACGCGGAGGGCACAGAGGGGAGTTAGGTGGGAGTTGCGATTTCGTGACATTCTGGGACATTTTGGGACATTTCCCTTATGGGCGGCGGGGGCATTACCCTCACCCTAGCCCTCTCCCACGACGGGAGAGGGGATAGGAGGAAGAGAGAGGGGGCTTTGGGGCGTATCGTATAACCTGACTTTTGCTGACATGCTCTGACATTTTGTGCTGCCTGCGACGTCTCCTTCGTGAGTGATTTGGAACTATGATAGATTATATGTTCTTGTCCGTCAAATGCGGGATGGTGTCGGGGAGACTCATGCCTTGACGGGCTCAGTATGAACGGGGGTTACGCCAGCTTCAGGGCGCGGATGCGGTGGCCGAACTGCTCGGAGATGAGGAGGATGTCCTCGCCGTAGAAGGTGATACCGTAGGGGGTGTTGAGTCCGGTTTCCGCGTAGGGGCCTTCGGATCCGGCGACGGTCTCGAGCGTACCGTTGGGAGCAACGCGCCTGACGAGGTGGTTGTCGGAGTCGGTGAAGTAGACCGTCCCATCGGGGGAGACGGCGACTCCGTGGGGAGTGTCGAGCCTCGCATCGGTAGCTGGTGTGCCGTCGGGAGAGAAGCCCTGTTCACCGGAGCCGACGATGGTGGTGATGATGCCGTCAGTGTCGACCCGGTGGATGATGTGGCAATTATGGTCGACGAAGTACATGTTCCCGGCCGCGTCGAACGTTATGGAGGACACACCGCTGATCTGTGCCTCCGTCGCGGGGCCGCCGTCGCCCGAATTGCCCGGAATGCCGGTGCCCGCGACGGTGTCGATGATGCCGGTCTGAGCGTCGATCTTGCGGATGCGTCCCACGTCGGTGTCGCCGATGTAGATGTTGCCGTCGGCATCGTGCGCGACTGAGGAGACGGCGACGAGGTTTGCGTTGAGGGCGGGGCCGCCGTCGCCCTTGTCCCACTGGAAGGCGGCGCCGGCGACGTTGTGTATGATGCCGTCGGCGTCGACGCGGCGAACGTGGCCATGTCGTGTGTCGGCGATGACAAGCGTGCCTTCAGCGTCGACTGAAACGTCGTTCGGGTTTCCGAGGTAGGCTTCGGTCGCGGGCCCGCCGTTCCCGCCGAAGGCGCGCGCGCCGTGCCCCGCGACGGTGCGGATGACGCCGGTGGAGGGATCGATGGCGCGAATTCGCTGGTTCCAGATGTCGGCGATGTATATTTGTCCGTCAGGGCCGACGCTCATGCCGTCGGGGCCTCCGAGGAAGGCATTCGTGGCAACCTCGCCGTCGTGGTTCGTCGTGCCGCCGAGGACTGTCGTGACGATGCCCGTCTCGGCGTCGATGCGTCGTGTGCGACCGCCGCAGTCGGAGTAGAAGACGGTGCCGTCCGGATCGGCCCAGACGCCGACCTCGACGGAGTTGACCTCGGTCTCGGTGGCCTTGACGCCCTCCTCGCCCATGCCGGGCACGCCGGTGCCCGCTATAGTGGTGACGATGCCGGTCTCTGCGTCGACGCGGCGGACGCGGAAGCCGTACTTCTCGCCGACGTAGAGGTTGCCGTGAACGTCGACGCAGATGGCGTCGGGCATGAGGGTGGACGCCTCTGTAGCGGGGCCGCCGTCGCCGTTGGAGGCGCGCTGTCCATTGCCGAGGACAGTCGTGACGATACCGGTCTCCATGTCGATCTTGCGAACCCGGTCATTGGAGTTGTCGCACACGTACAAATCGCCGTCGGGGCCGAAGGCGAGGTGTTCAGGGTGGTAGAAGCCCGCGGCCTCCTTCGGACCGCCGTCGCCGCTGTACCCGCCGAGGCTGAGGCCCTGCCCAATGTAGGGCCTGCTGTCTCCTATCTCGGAGGGGTGGTGTCGCGCCTCGTAACCGGCGAAGAGTTCGATGATGCCGGTCTCTGCGTCCACGCGGCTGATGTTGTTGGTCCACTCGCTGGAGACGTAGATGTCGCCGTTGTCCGCTATTGCGACGCCGCAATGAGTGTCCATCTCGGCCTCGGTAGCGGGGCCGCCATGACCGCCGCGACCTAGTTTGCCCGATCCGATGACCGTCTCGATGATTCCCGTCTCGGCGTCGATGCGGCGGTAGACGAAGTTGCTGATGTCGTTGATGACTATGTTTCCGTGCACGTCCTGTGCGATGTCGTGCGGTGAGCGGAACTCCGCGTCGATGGCGGGGCCGCCGTCACCGGAGTATCCGGGAACGCCGGTGCCTGCGAAGCGATGCAGAATGCCGTCGTGGTCGATGCGCCAGACGATGTGCATATGGTAGTCGTTGATGAGGAGCTCGCCGGTCTTGTTCCAGCGCAGGATGCCGAGGGGCCATCCGGCGTCGGCCTCCTTGGCGGGGATGCCCTCGCGGACTCCGACACCGGCGATGGTGGTCATTTCGCCGGGCTGCATATTTTCGAAGAGTTTATTGAGGTCCATGAGTTTCTCCAAAAGTCCCCCCTTCTTTGGTCCATCCCCGGCGGGGGAAGGATGGGGAGCGTTGGTTCTTATGATTCCATGCTCATGACTACTTTGACGATCTCGTCGGAGCGGTTCTCGTACATGTCGTAGGCCTTGTTGACTTCCTCGAAGGGAAGGCGATGGGTGACCATTTCGGCGGGATCCCACCAACCGCGCTGGCGCAGACCGACCATCGTCTCGATGTGCTTGGTGACGCTGCCGCTCGCGGACGACGCGGTGGATATGAGTGTGACGTTGCGGTAGAGCAGATCACGGGCCTCGATTGGAAGGGTCGGGTTGGGGTCTCCGGTGTTCTGGTGTCCGCCGAACATGATGATGGAGCCGCCACGCTTCACGAGGCGACACGCGGCCGCGAAGGTGTCGGTGTATCCGGCAGCCTCGACGCTGACGTCGGGCAACTCGCCTCCGGTTATCTGCTCGACGGCCTCGTCGAGCAGCTCCGTGGAGGGATTGATGGTATGGGTCGCGCCGAACTTGGTGGAGTATTCGAGGCGGTAGTCGAAGAGGTCGGCGGCAATGACGCGGCGAGCGCCTGCCCTGGCAGCCATGGCGGTGAATGAAAGGCCGATGGCCCCCTGCCCTATTACCAGAACGGTGCGGCCCAGAAGGGTCCCCACCTGCTGGAGGGCGAAAAGGACGGTGCCGGAAGGCTGGCACATGATCCATTCTCCGATGTCGCCGTCGTCCGGCAGAGCGATGATGCGGTCCGGGAGCGATTCGTAGTACTCGACGAGGCCCTGGTGGGTGCTAGGAATGATGATGACGCGCTGGCCCTCACGCCACTCGTCCGAGCGGCTCTCGACGATGGTGCCCGCCAGTTCGTGGCAGGGCGTGCCGACCTCGACCGGGTAGTGCTCTTCAGGGAAGACGGTGCCGTACTCGTAGCGCATGTCACTGCCGCATATCGACCAGCGTTCCAGGTTGACG
>JAPPDQ010000195.1:3283-4277 GCA_028875495.1 Chloroflexota bacterium | reverse complement strand
GAGTACCTCAAGGGCACGGGTGGGGGCGAACTCGTCGTGTTCGTAACCGAAACCGATTACCTGGATAGAATGTATGTGAATAGAACGTATGCGACTATGGAGCTTGCCTTGGAAGCGGCCCAGTCGTGGGAACGAGACCGTGACACGCGCTGGGACAACCGTGAGGCCCTCATATTTGCGGAGGAACCCGTTGGTTCGTCCGGTCAGGTGACCCGATACTCTTTCGGGCCTTACGGGTACACCTATACGCTGGACAGTGGGAATAGAGTGTGGCTGCCGTCCGTGTCGTCCGGCGCGGCGGGCAGCGCTTCGTCGGACGATGCCCGCTTCCTCTTGGAGGAGCCGGGCGGTGGCGGTTCTTCAGGCGGGGCGTCGGGGACGGGCTCAGGGCAGCCCGAGACGATCTCGGTGTCGGAGATGAAGGCGCTGATAGCAAAGTTGGAGAAGTGGCGCAAGGATGGTGAGGGGGTGGAAGGGTATATCGAGTGCATCAGGGCCAGCTTTACTGAGGAGCTAGTTATTAATGGGAAGAAAGAACGGGGGAGTCTGAACTCGACATACGACTTCTACCTGGATTCCGGCCTGCCAGCGAGAACGGTGATAGAAGATGGTCACCCAGCAAATTCAAGCCATGCAAGGGTATGGATCGAAGGTAGGGACTAAGCACTCTTTTCTTATGGTGATGGCGCTCTTCGCACTATGCGTCCACTCCCCACTGGCAAGTACTTCTTCCATCCCAACTATCAAGCGGCTCGTTTTTTCCCCTGCGGATATCATCCAGCGGAATACAAGAACATGGCTACGTGGTTCGTAAACGTCACCGCCCCCAACGGTACCCTCCACGAAGCGTTCTTCGACCCCGTGACCGACGGCTCAGCCATCGCCGCCGACTCCTCCAACGGCATTCTCAAACCCGCCTCATTCACGGACGTCAACACCGCCTCCGCGACCCTTCAGCGCATCGCGTGGGCGTCGGGCACGGTGAAGGTGAAGG
>JAPPDQ010000195.1:0-3273 GCA_028875495.1 Chloroflexota bacterium | reverse complement strand
GGTGAAGGTCAATCCACACACGGGACTGGCAGGGCAGATCGTGGACTTCATCGAGTTGGACGGCTCGGTGTCGCTGTCGTTGGACATCGACGACGCGACTGTCGACGCCGCCAACAACGCGCTAAGCTGGACGGTATCGTCACAGCCCTGGCATGATGGCGACAAGTTGATGGTGCGAATACGCATGAGAACAACATGAAGCACCCCTGGGTCAACATACTGATTCTGGTCTTCGTGACCGTCGAGTTCGTCAGCGGGTTCTTTGGGCTCGTCTCCGGCATGCGTGACGAGGCGGTGTTCATCATCATCCACCGCATCGCGGGATACGGCCTGGTCGTCCTGTTGGTCTGGAAGGTCGCCGTCATCCTGTTCGCGCTCCGCAACCGGAAGCGCGGTCGGATGGAGCGCACTGGGTCGCTCGTGCTGTTCGGCCTCCTGATCGTGACCCTCGGCCTCGGATTCGCATGGTCCGCCGCCGGGCCGTACTACTTCCGCCCGCCCTCCGGCATCACGTGGAGCGGCGTGAGCTGGCACATCTACATCAGCGTCCTGCTGATTCCCCTCGTCGTGATGCATGCCATCACATACATCAAGTCGTTCCCACTGCCGTTGTCGTTCTGGGTCGAGCGCCGGTCGTTCCTGCGGTTCGCGGGCGTAGCCCTCGCCGGGCTGCTCTTCTGGCAGACGGGGGAGCAGGTCGTGCGGGCTGCCGGTCTGAGCGGCAAGGACCGTCGCTTCACCGGCTCGTACGAGGGCACCCGCATCAACGGCGACTTCCCCGTCGTCTCGTGGCTCAATGACGAGGCCCCTCGGACGGACATGGGCTTATGGAGGCTCTCGGTGCACGGACTGGTCAAACGCGACCTCTCGCTCGAATACGCCGACTTGACCTCCAACGACGAGATGACGGCGACCATCGACTGTACCGGCGGCTGGTACTCCGAGCAGATATGGCGCGGCGTGCCGCTTGCCCGCCTGCTGGACGAGGCCGAGCTTTTGCCGGGTGCCCGAAGCGTCAAGGTCACGTCCGCCACCGGCTACTATCGCCGCTTCACCATCGCCGAGGCCCGCGAGTACCTGCTCGCAACACACGTCGGCGATGGCCTTCTATCCCGTGGACACGGCTATCCCCTCCGCCTTGCCGCGCGGGGCAAGCGCGGCTTCGAGTGGGTCAAATGGGTAACCGACATCGAGATCGACGCCCGCCCCAAGTGGCTCCAGCCACCCCTGCCGATACAGTAGGCGGCGCTGGGGAGTTCCACCGCAGAGGGCGCAAAGATCGCGGAGTAGGCGTTGTTTCTTCCGCTTGCGGAGACCTTTGCACACCCTCAGTCCATGTCATTCCGAACGCAGCGGAGCGAAGTGAGGAATCTACAGTCTACGTTCACCACCAAAGACATCCATCGGGAAGGCACGGCGTCTTAGATTCCTCCCTACGGTCGGAATGACAGGCTGGGGAGTTTATCGCTAGGATCCAGGGATCCGGGTTCCGGCCTTCGCCGGAATGACGGAGTGGGGAAGTTTGGCTTTGAGGCCACGTAGTCGATTTCGCACACCCTCACACCACCGTGATATATTGTTCAACAGATTTTCGACGAAACGAGGCAGGCGCGGATGTATGAACATGACGTGCTGGTGATCGGGGCGGGCCTGGCTGGTATGCGGGCCGCGTACACAGCCAGCCAGAACGGCGTGGATGTGGCGGTCGTGACGAAGGTGTACCCCGTGCGCAGCCACTCCAACGCCGCGCAGGGGGGTATCAACGCCGCCTTGGGCGACCGAGGCGACAACTGGGAAGACCACGCCTACGATACCGTCAAGGGCAGCGACTACCTGGGCGACCAGGACGCCATCGAAGTGATGTGTCGTGAGGCGGGCGACGAGGTCATCTCCATGGAGAATATGGGAGTGATCTTCAACCGCGACGACGCGGGAAGGCTGGGCGTCCGCTCGTTCGGCGGCCAGAGGCAGGCCCGGACCTTCTTCGTAGCCGACTTCACCGGGCAGGCCCTTCTCCACGTGCTCCACGAGCAGATACTGCGGCTCGGCGTCCGCGTGTACGAGGAGTGGTTCGTCCTTTCGCTCATCATGGAAGAGGGCGCGTGCGCCGGCGCGGTCGTCATGGAGATGAAGACCGGAAACATCCACGTAATCCGCGCCAAGGCAGTCATCATCGCAGCGGGCGGCCTCGGTCGAGTCTTCGAACCGAGCACCAACGCACTCATCTGCACCGGCGACGGCATGGCCCTTGCCTACCAGGTGGGAGCGCCGCTCATGGACATGGAGATGGTGCAGTACCACCCAACCACCCTCAAGTCGAACGGCGCGCTCCTGTCGGAGGCCGCGAGAGGCGAGGGCGCTTACCTGCTGAACTCCGAGGGCCAGCGCTTCATGGAGCGATACGCCCCCAACATGATGGAGCTCGCTTCCCGCGACGTGGTCTCGCGGGCCGAGCAGACCGAGATCAACGAGGGACGAGGTGTCGACGGCTGCGTCCTCCTCGACGTTCGTCATCTCGGCGAGGCGCTCATAGACGAGAAGCTAAGCCAGATCAGGCAGCTTGGTATCGACTTCGCGAACGCCGACATGGCGCACGAGCCGGTCCCCATTCGTCCAGGTATGCACTACCAGATGGGCGGGATCAAGACCGACATCGACGGACTCACCAACGTGCCGGGCCTCTACGCCGCGGGCGAGACGGCCTGCGTCAGCGTTCACGGCGGCAACCGTCTCGGCGCGAACTCCCTCCTCGACACTCTGGTCTTCGGTCGGCGCTCCGGTGAGCATGCCACCGACTACGTGAAGTCGAAGAAGCTCGCGAACATCGACGACCGCGCAGCGGACACCGACGTATCGCGGCTCCAGGCCATACTCGACCGTGATGGCGGAGGCGAGCTTTTCGGCGCCGTCCGGCGCGACCTTGGCGAGACCATGAACAACCACCTCGCCGTCTTCCGCGACGAGGACGGGATGCGCGCTGCCTTCGAGAAGCTCGGTGAGTTGCGCGCCCGCTTCAACAAGGTGGTCGTCCACGACAAGGGTAAAGTTTTCAACACAAACCTTATCTTCACGCTGGAGCTTGGCTTCATGCTCGACTGTGCTGAGGCCATCATCCTCGGAGCGCTGGAGCGGAACGAGAGCAGGGGCGCGCACACCCGCACCGACATGCCCGACCGAGACGACGACAACTGGCTCAAGCACATCCTGATCTCCCGCACCGAGGACGGCGAAACGGCGGTCGGCTACGTTCCCGACAAGATCACCCAGGGGGAG
>JAPPDQ010000217.1 GCA_028875495.1 Chloroflexota bacterium | reverse complement strand
CTCGGCGGTCGCCCAGTACGTGACGGCAACCGGCAACCTCACGCTGTGGGGGACGACGCAGAACCCGCACATCGCGCGCTTCCTGAGCTCGGTGGTGACAGGAGTGGCCGAGCACAAGGTGCGAGTGATCGCACCGGAGGTCGGAGGCGGGTTCGGGAGCAAGATTCCCTACTATGCCGACGAGGCGATCACCTCCTTCTGCGCGATGCAGTTGGGCGTTCCCGTCAAGTGGACGGAGACGCGAAGCGAGAACTACCAGGCGACGATCCACGGGCGCGATCACGTGGAAGAGCTTGAGATGGCGGCCACGAACGACGGTGAGATCCTGGGCCTGCGGACGACGGTCTACGCCGGACTCGGCGCGTACCTGTCCACGGCGGCTCCGGGAGTCCCGACGATCCTGCACGGCCTAATGTATTCCGGCTCATACCACATCCCGGCGGTATACGGCGACGTGTACGGCGTGCTCACAAACGCGACCCCGGTCGATGCCTATCGCGGGGCCGGACGGCCTGAGGCGACGACGCTCATCGAGCGGCTAGTCGACCTGGTCGCCGCCGAGACGGGTATCGACCCGGTGGAAGTACGCCGACGGAACCTGATCGAGGCGTTCGAGGAGAACCAAGACGTATCGACCGGCATCGTGTACGACAGCGGCGACTACGAGGCCGCGCTCGACAAGGCGGTCGACCACATCGGGTACAACGACCTGCGAGCGAAGCAGGCGTCGATGCGGGCGGAAGGTAAGCACATCGGCATAGGAGTCTGCTCCTACGTGGAGATATGCGGACTCGGCCCATCGCAGGTCGCTGGAGCGGTAGGCTTCCAGGGCGGCCTGTGGGAGAGCGCCATCGTGCGGTTCCACCCGACCGGCAAGGTGCACGTGATGATCGGCTCCTCCCCGCACGGTCAGGGAGAGGAGACGACCTTCGCCCAGATCCTGGCGGGGGAGCTCGGCGTGCCGGTGGACGACGTGGATGTGATCCACGGCGACACGGACAACACGCCGATGGGCTGGGGCACGTACGGCAGCCGGACGACGGCCGTATCGGGCGCGGCGATAGCCATAGCCAGCCGCAAGATCAAGGACAAGGCCAAGACGCTGGCGGCCCACCTGCTGGAGGCGGACGCCGCGGACATCGAGTACGACGACGGCAAGTTCTTCGTCAAGGGCTCGCCCGACGAGCACAAGACGATCCAGGACATCGCGCTGATGGCGAACGTGGCGTGGGACATGCCTGAGGGCATGGAGCCGGGCCTCGAGGCCAGCGCGTTCTACGATCCGCCGAACTTCACGTACCCGTTCGGTACGCACATCGCCGTTGTGGAACTGGACGCGTCAACGGGCCAGATCGAGTTGCAGAACTACGTCGCGGTTGACGACTGCGGCGTGCAGATCAACCCGATGATCGTCGAGGGGCAGGTACACGGAGGCGTCGTGCAGGGCACGGGGCCGGTGCTGTGGGAAGGGGCCGTCTACGACGAAGACGGCCAGCTGCTCACGGGCTCGCTGCTGGACTATGCGATGCCGCGCGCCGACAACTTCCCGGACATCGAGGTATTGTCCAACACGACGGCGTCGCCGCACCACCCGCTTGGGGTTAAGGGCATCGGCGAGGCCGGGACCATCGCCTCGACCGCCGCGGTGTACAACGCGGCCATGGACGCTCTGAGGCCACTGGGCGTGAACAGCGTCGACATGCCACTGACGCCAGAGAAGGTCTGGAGCGCGATCAATCAAGCACAGAACGGAGGGTAGGCCATGTACTCATCGCAGACCGAATACCAACGAGCAGGCTCGGTACAAGAAGCCGTATCTCTCCTCGCGGGGAACGAGGACGCGAAGGTGCTGGCGGGCGGGCACAGCCTGATCCCGCTGATGAAGCTCCGTCTGGCCTCCCCGTCCCTGCTGGTCGACATCGGGCACGTGGAAGAACTCAACTGCGGCGTGACCTGCAACGACGGGACGATCTCGATTTCGTCGCTAACGACACACGCCGCCATCGCCTCGTCGGACATCGTGAAGAGTGACAGTCCGATGCTGGCGGAGGCTGCGGGCATGGTCGGGGACCCGGCCGTCCGCAATCGCGGCACGATAGGGGGCAACCTCGCCCACTCCGACCCGGCCTCCGACCTGCCGACGGTGCTGACGGCGCTTGGCGCGACCATCAACATCACCGGCCCTAGCGGGTCAAGGAGCGAGTGCGTCAGCGGGTTCATCCAGGGGCTGATGGAGAACAACCTCGGCTCGGACGAGATCATCACGAGCATCGACGTCCCCGCGAAGGGAGCGAACCAGGGGATGGCGTACGCGAAGCTCTCGCATCCGGCGTCCCGGTACGCCGTCGTGGGCGCTGCCGCGTCGGTCACCGTCGAGGGCGGGACGGTCACGGCGGCCAGTGTGGCGGTTGGCGGCGTCCAGCCTGCGCCGACCGTCGGCAACTCCGTAGCGGCAAGTCTGGTGGGGAACGCGCCTACCGACGCGGCGCTCGACGAGGCCGCATCGGCCATCTGCAACGACATCGGCGACGACGTGCTGAGCGACATCTTCGCCTCCGAGGACTATCGCAAGGCGATGGCCGTCGTCTACACGCGACGCGCCCTGGGCTGCGCCGTGGAGTGCGCGGGCTAGACGAAGACCCCCTCTCTGTATCTCTCCCCCGTCGAACGGGGGAGAGATTACCGAACTTTATCGGGATGAAATCCGCTGAATGACGACTATCCATGAGCAAGTCCTTGCCACCGCTAGGCGCTTGTCTGAAGACTCGGCTGATGGGACGTTCCGTCCTATTGAAGTCATCCGGGAATTGCCGCATCTGAACGAACAAAGCGTTCGTACACACGTCATAAACTGGTGCTGCGTAAACGCCAACACGACTTACAGCAATCAATATCCGTACTTTCGGCGTGTTGGCAAGGGCGTATATCAGATTGAACCGGCATTCCAGTCTGATGCCAACCGAGAGTCTGTGGAATCCACCTCCCCCATACCTGTATCCGTCGACGAACTCCAAAAGGCCCTGCAGGAGAACCTGTACGTGGCCGACCGCAGCCTGGCGATATCCATCTACCTGGCGTTAAAGCTCAGGCGTCCGCTGTTCCTGGAGGGCGAGGCGGGCGTGGGCAAGACGGAGATCGCCAAGGTGCTCGCGGCGGCGCTGGACACCCGGCTTATCCGGCTGCAGTGCTACGAGGGGCTGGACGTCAACCAAGCGGTGTACGAGTGGAACTATTCGCGGCAGTTGCTTGAAATTCGGCTGCTGGAAGCATCCGAGGGGTTCAGCGAAGGCCAAGCGGAGCAGGAGCTATTCAGCGAGAAATTCCTGATAAAGCGGCCCTTGCTGCAGGCCATCGAGTCGAGCGACGGGAAACCGCCGGTGCTGCTCATCGACGAGCTCGACCGCGCGGACGAGGAGTTCGAGGGATTCCTGCTGGAACTGCTCTCAGACTTTCAGATTACCATCCCGGAGCTTGGAACGTTCCGGGCCGAGGAGCCTCCGTACGTCATCATCACGTCCAACCGAACACGTGAGATACACGACGCGCTGAAGCGGCGGTGCCTGTACTACTGGATCGACTACCCCGACTTCCAGAAGGAGGTCCAGATCGTCACGAGTAAGGCGCCGGAGGCTCCGAGGAAGCTGGCCGAGCAGGTCACGGCGTTCGTGCAGGAGCTGCGCACGGCGGAGCTGTACAAGGTGCCCGGCGTGGCAGAGACGCTCGACTGGACGGCGGCGCTCGTGGGACTGGACCAGACGGAGCTCGACCCCTCGGTGATCGACGATACGCTCGGCATCATGCTCAAGTACCGCGAGGACGTGGAGGCGGTGCGCGGGGAGCAGACCCGAGCCCTGCTGAACCAGGCGACGAATCGAGGCGCGCGACGTGGCGGCAGGCGTGGCTGAGGCGGCGGGGGGACACATCCTCCATAATCTGTTGCTGTTCGGGCGGCTTCTTCGTCGTTTGGGCCTGGACGTTCACGTTGGGCGGATGCTCGACGCAGTGGCGGTCATCGACGACATCGGTCTCGCCAAGAAGGGCGACTTTCGGGCGACGCTCCGAACCCTGCTCGTTCACCGGAAGGACGACCTTGCCCTGTTCGACGAGGCGTTCGACGTCTTCTGGCGGCAGCCGAAGGACCCTCAGACGACGATGGATCTGCGGTCGATGGGGGAGCAGCGGCGGTTCCGCCAGCCGCAGGTGGGGCCTCCTCCGCCCGGCTCGTCGACGAACGGCGTGGACGAAGGGCAGGACGAGTCGGAAGAGGACATCGACAGG
>JAPPDQ010000403.1 GCA_028875495.1 Chloroflexota bacterium | reverse complement strand
GGCACCGCCGACATGAAGAATTCCTATTCCGTCGGCGAGGATGCGGATGGAGCGTCGGCTATCCCGTCTTGCAGTCATGGACTTGGATTCCTCGCTACGCTCGGAATGACAGGGAGACGGGGGCCGCATCACAACTGCGAGTCTGTCTTGGCTACCTGTCTGAGTCCATGACGGGAGAAAGACACGGGTAGGGGAGTGTGGCAGGCTAAGGACGCCTCCCCCTCATGTGCTTGTAGAGGTGGATCAGACCCTGCTGACGACGTGCCCCTCTCGCATCGACCCCGGAAGGGAGCAGCCGCTTCATCTCCCTTGTGATCTCGTTGCCGGCCAGTCCCGGCATCCCTTGGAAAATCTCCTTGCTCGCGGTCCGCATCTCGCGGTCGCGTGCGACCCCGCCCCACGCATAGAGGAAAGGCAGCACGACGTTGACGACGATCTCCCGCGCCCGGCTTTCCCCGATGAACGGCGGAGCCGTGAACAGAGTGATTAGGGTCCGGTGCTTCCTACCTCGTGCCGTTCTCGTTGCAATGGACAAAAATCCCTCGTCAAGGGCGTGGTCGATCAGCACAGATGCCCCTTCGATTCGCCGCAGCGGATGATTGGACGGCCTCACACGAAAAGTCCTCCACGACTCGGCGATCTTCTCAACCCTTGGAAGGTGCTTCAGGACGCCCCGAAGTTTCTTCTCATCCTCCTCCGAGACCGAGGACATGAGGCCGGATGCCGAGACCAGCATGGCGTGTATCGCCACCAGTCTGGTCTCTCCGGGCTCCCCCCTCAACATGCGCAGCCTCGCCATGGGCACGCTCGCGGCCAGCGCCGCGAATGGCCTCCGGTTGGCGGAGTACCCCAGCGCCTCCATGATCCCGGCGTAGAGCGCCTGCTCGGCGTCCCCCGATTCAAGCTCCATCGCGTATCCGCCCGCCTTCCCGCGGAATCTTTCGTCCCCCGCTCGATCAAGTTTTTCCTGAAGGGCCGAAACGGACCTGTCTTCATCCAGTCGGCGGCGCGGCTCGGCATCGACGGTCTCGTTCTCTTGGGCTGCACTAATGGCCGCCACCGGCGCCTCCGCGCGCGACTCCAGTGTCGCCATCGTAGACCTGCCGCTCGGCGCGAGCACGACGTGGAGCACGACGCCGTTGTAGTTCGGGTCGACGTGATGCCCGTGCGCCCGCCATCCTCCGGCGCTAACGTGCACCTCGACGTCGCCAACCACGATGTCCCCGGAGTCGGTGCTCAGCACACAGTCCCGGAAGTCGGGGCCCGCCGAGCTGCTCCTTCGCCCCGGATACAGCACCTTGAGCCGTCTCCCGTCCTGCGTCACGAGCCCGGTGGCCAGCCGGTCGGCATTCTGCCACAGACGGACTACCGCCTCCTCGGGCCCGCGCCTCGGCTCGCAGATCCATCCTTGTGGAACAGCCGTCCCCGGTAAATGGGCAGTTGGGTATGTCGGACTGTAAACGATCACTTCGCGTCTACTCCCTATCGGGATTGTAGCACGTTGTATTCTGGATTCCTCCGACTTCGGCTGCAAGTGCCCGACCGGCAAGCTTCCATTCCCCGAGCTTGTGAGAACCGATCAGCCCTCCCGCACGTATATAAAAATGCCCCCCTTTTCCAAAAAGGCGGTGTCCGGCAATGGTAATGGGAGTGGAGGACTAACCGGGCGCCGCCTTTTTTCTTCACTGCGAGCTTCCCGGAAGTTTGAGTGATCATCCGGTGGTGACGCAGCGCATTCGTCGCCCGGATACCGGAGAACGGAGATGGGACTGAGGCCGTAGGCGAATGATGGTTGAGGAAACCGAGAGGCAGTTCGGGTGCTGCCTGAGGCGAGAAACCTGCGGGTCACGAGAAACGGGCTATTGTCCTTGCGCTAGCAGGCAATGAGATGCGGATGCCGTCGGCACGCCGCCGGTTAGGAGACTTCGTTTAAAAGTCCTAGTAGGACCTTACCTGCCGCCCATCCGGAACCGGCGGTTAAAGCGCTCCACCCGTCCCTCGGTGTCCACGATGCGCTGCTCGCCCGTGAAGAACGGGTGGCAGTCCTTGCAGATCTCCACATGGAGCTCGCGCTTGGTAGATCCCGTCGTGTACGACTTGCCGCACGAGCAGTTGACGATCGCGTTGGGGTAATACGTTGGATGAATGTCGGCCTTCATGGCGTGTTCCTCAGCTTACGGGATAGACGCTGGCCCGCTTCTTGTCGCGCCTCGCCTGCTCGAACTTGACGGTGCCGTCGATGAGCGCGAACAACGTGTGGTCACGTCCGACGCCGACATTGCTGCCCGCCTCGATCTTCGTGCCGCGCTGACGGACGATGATGCTCCCCGCGCTTACGAACTCGGTGTCGTATCGCTTCACGCCCAGCCGCTGGCCCTGGCTGTCTCTGCCGTTTCGCGTGCTGCCGCCGCCCTTCTTATGCGCCATCCTTCTTCTCCTTCACTTCGTCCGTATCGACCGGCTCCTCAGCGGATTCCGGCTCGTCGGTCGACTCGTCTGACATATCGTCATCCGTCTGGTCTGCGTCCGCTTGGTCGGATTCTGCGACCGGTGCATCGTCCCCCGACTCGTCTGCAGCAGTGTCATCCCTGGCATCGTCTTCCGCGACAGGCGCTTCATCTTCGGTCTCGTCCGCCAGTTCTTCCGAGTCGGCCTCAACGTCCTCTGCGACATCGCTCTCGACGATGTCTACCGTCTCGTCGACCTCTTCAACCGGCTCCACCTGCTCTTCGACCGCGTCGAGGGATTCTCCGTCCATCGAGATATCGATGATCCGCAGGTCGGTGTAGTGCTGTCGGTGCCCCTTGGTTCGCCGGTACCGCACCTTCGACTTGTACTTGAAGACGGTGATCTTCCGGCCTCGCCCTCTGGACGTTACCTGGGCGCGGACGCGCGCGCCGTCAACAACCGGCGTGCCGACCTTTACGTCGCCGTCCCGCGAGACCATCAGAACGTCGTCTATGCTGACGATCTCTCCGGTGTAGACGGGCAGGGACTCGACGCGGATGTTGTCTCCCGCCTGGACGCGGTACTGCTTGCTGCCCGTTTGGACAATCGCATACGTACTCAACGGTTCACGTACTCCACTCACAAAGACAGGGGCGGCCTGCTATGAGCGCGCCCCGGTAAAAAAGTATATCACAAGCGGCGCCCACGGTATCGAAATGAGCGCAACACCAGGCGTCAAGGCTGCAGAGACACGCGATCCTTGCAGAGACACGAGCATAGGATCATACGTCAATCGGGGCGTTCAGGGAACGCGCCAAACGACACTCAAAGAGTGGCTGTGAGTCAACGCCCGCTGTTGCTTGCCGCCGGATTCGGCGATGTTGCGGCCTGAGCCGCTACCTTTCACCGCTACCGAGCCATTTGCAAAGCCCCACGCTTCAAGCCGCTATGGCTTGATTGGATGGGCCAAGTACCCGAGTAGGTAAAGTCAGTCTAGCTCTCTTCTTCGATTCCCGTAGCCCGCAGCTTATCGGCCTCCGCGGCGCTCAGAATGCGGAACACGGAAGTGTCGGGATCCTCTTCGGCCACGCCGCGAACGGCGGGACGCCCGTTCTTCAACATCACCAGCTTGGGGTCCTTAATCACGACGTTCTTCCGGAGCTTGAACGAGTATGCGGTGAGATCGGCCATAACAGTCTCCATTGCGCAAGATGTACTATTTGGGTTCCCGACAAGCGCGGGAATTCATGAAGGAGCCTTAACGCACAACGATTTCGCCGGTAATTCTCTCGTGACTCCTGCAAGTAGCCCTGTGCAGGACGCTCACAAGGTCGTCGACCATTGCGCTTTCCCCCCATTCAATAGCCAGCTAAAACATACCTGTAACCCAACCTGTTGTCAATAGAATATTTTTCTCAAATGCCGAAACGGTCACAGAATTTTCCTTACCCTCCACAATGCGCTTCGAAAATCATCGCCCCCTCGATGCCTACTGGACTACCGCCCTCGTACATGAGAAGGTACGCGAGACGAGAAGAGAGCGGCAAGTCGTCCTGGATGCCAAGAAGTGCCCCGCCTAACGCAATGGGAGGAATAGAGAAAATGCCGGCCTCAAAGCACAAGGTAGCGATGATCGGCGTGGGACGAATGGGCACCAATCATGCCCGAGGCTACGAGCTGCATCCGCGATGCGAGTTGGTCGCAGCCGCAGACCCCGACCGGCGCAACCTCGACCGGTTCAGGGAACGCTTCGGCGTGACCTCCCTCTACGAAAGCTACAAGGACATGCTCGCCAACGAGGAGATCGACATCGCCGCTCCCGTCCTTCCGGTCCGCGCGAATC
>JAPPDQ010000376.1 GCA_028875495.1 Chloroflexota bacterium | reverse complement strand
TCAGAATTTCAAGACATCGTCCTCTAGCGTAGCCCCTTGACCGATGCCAGCCGGTCGAGGGGCTTCTTCTTGGCTGCGTTCCCGATGCCCCCTTGATATAGGTTTGAACGCCGTTCTATCAGGACGGTCGGCTGACTACAAACCCAACGAGTGCTCTTACTGTAACTGTTCAGACTTCGTGAGAGCGTTCGACACACACCCACCCACCGTCATACCCGCGAAGGCGGGTATCCACAAGGGGAGGGGTGTTCATCTCACCAAGACTGAACACTTATCTCTTCCTTGTTCCTCTTGGGTCACATGCTCGCTATACTAGCGAGCGATCTTCATCCCCATAGTGAGAGTGAGAGCGATGGCGGGACCATACAGCGTGAAATTCGAGTCCGACGTGCCGCTGATGCTGCGTGACGGCACGATGACGTACGTCGACATCTGCAGGCCGGACGCGGCGGGCGGATTCCCATGCCTGATGCTTCGGACGCCCTACAACAAGTCCGAGATAGCTTCGAGGGCGTGGGCGTTGGACATGATCCGCGCGGCACAGCGAGGGTATTCGGTCGTCCTCCAGGACATTCGGGGTAGGCACAGCTCGGAGGGCCAGTTCTACCCGTTCGTGAACGAGGCGAGCGACGGGCACGATTCCATCGAATGGGTGGCGAGCCAGCCATGGAGCAGCGGCAAGGTCGGCATGTTCGGAAGCTCGTATAACGGCGCGACGCAGTGGCTTGCGGCGTCCGCCAAGCCGTCGCATCTTGGCGGGATCGCGCCCGGCGTCACGGCCTCGGACTATCACGAGGGCTGGTCGTGGCAGGGCGGAGCGTTCGAGCTGGGGTTCAACATGTCGTGGTCGGTCGGATCGCTGACGGCGGCCAACTGGCAGAATCTCTCCAAACAGCTATTCCTTTCGCCGTACCAGTTGGACGCGCTCATGACGACGCAGGACAACTTACTGCCTGCCGCAGAGCGACTGCCGATGAGCGGCTACGAGGAGCTCAAGGGCGACCTAGCGCCGTACTACTTCGACTGGATGGATCATCCCGAGTACGACGATTACTGGAAGGCAATCTCGATCGAGGAGATGCACGGGGACATCGAGGTTCCGGCCTTCAACTACGGCGGCTGGTACGACATCTTCATCGGCGGCACGGTGCGAAACTTCATGGGGATGAGGGAGTCCGGCGGCAGCGAACAGGCCCGCTCACTGCAGCGTCTTGTAATCGGACCGTGGACGCACGGGGGACTCCAGACATCCGTCGCGGGAGAGCGCAGCTTCGGGGCTGCTTCCTCGACCCTCGCCGACGACGTACCGGGGCGGATCCTGAGATTTTACGACTACCTGCTGCACGGGGAAGAGAACGGCCTCACTGACGACAAGCCCGTCCGCATCTTCGTCATGGGCGACAACGTTTGGCGCGAGGAGGACGAGTGGCCTCTCGCCCGCGCCGAACTCACGGAATACTATCTAAGTAGCGGTGGGAAGGCGAACACCCTCGCGGGCGACGGGGAGCTTGCCCAGGACTCGCCCGCCGAAAGCCCGCCGGATGTCTTCCTCTACAATCCCATGGACCCAGTGCCGACCACCGGGGGGAATCTCTGCTGCGACGTGGGGACGCTCGTTGCCGGGGTCTTCGATCAGCGCCCCATCGAGACGCGGGGCGACGTGCTGGTCTACACGTCACGTCCAATGGAGGAGGACACGGAGGTGACCGGCCCGGTCGTAGTCACGCTGTACGCCTCAAGCTCCGCCGTGGACACCGACTTCACGGCCAAGCTCGTGGACGTGCGACCCGATGGGTACGCCGCGAATCTCTGCGACGGCATCATCAGGGCGCGATACCGGACGACGAGGCAGCCCGCCGGTCTCCTTGAGCCGGGAGACGTGTACGAGTTCACCATCGACCTCGGCCCAACGAGCAACGTGTTCAAGAAGGGCCACTCGATCCGCGTCGAGATATCGAGCAGCAACTTCCCGCGCTTTGATAGGAACCTAAACACCGGAGAGCCGATTGGTACGACGGGTGAGTCCGTCCCGGCGCTTCAGACAGTGTTTCACGATGCGCGCTACCCGTCGCGGGTCACCCTGCCGGTGGCGCCCAGGGAGTGAATTGGGCGATTCACCACTAATCAGTACATGACACCGACAAGGGTGACGTTAGCCAGTTGGACTATCCTGGTGCTTATGTTACTGATAATGTTCGGCTGCCAGCGAGGAATTGAACCGCAGCCTTCAGTTACGCCTCTCCCTCCAGTGATCCATTTTCCACCAAAAGTCATTGATGGATACCTGGATGTTAAGTACTATCCCCTGTGCGAGGCTGTCCCACGTCCAGCCGAATGGGTAGCACCAATAGTTGTGACCGACCTGTATTCTCGCTCTACGGTCTACTTGAACCGAAACGGCACACTCAGAGGCAAGCCTGACTATAAGACTGAGGATGGCAGGACGCGCCTCGAAGCCGCGCTGAAGGACAACTCAGTCAGGGAACAGGTCCTTGCCCGCCCTTACTGTCCTTATGACTAGGGTAGAAAGTTCAGTGGGTGAGAACCTCACCAGCCGCCGATCACACACTGCCGGCAAACGGGACCGATTCGGTTGACCCGTTGTTGACATAGGCGGGGTTTGCTATACTTACGCGCGTTCGCGGCCCGGAGGTGCGTCGCGGGTTCTGCTCGTTCGGGCGGGAGCCGCTTTGCAAGGGGCCAAACCAAATACATCTGTGTAGGGAGATGCTACAAGGGAAAGGAGTCGGCTATTGAAGTGGATTGATTTTGCTCGCCCCCACACGGTCGAGGAAGCGGTGGGACTACTCACGGAACGAGGTGACAGGGCACGCCCCTTGGCGGGCGGCACCGACCTGATCGTTCAGTTGAGGACGGGAGTCCACGATCCCGATCATGTGGTGGACATCAAGATGATACCGGAGCTGAATGAACTGAGCGTGAGTTCCAATGACGGGCTGACCATGGGAGCGGCCGTGCCCTGCTACCGGATATACAACGATGCCGACGTTGCCGCGCAGTACCCCGCGGTGGTGGACTCGGCCTCGATCATCGGTGGGACGCAGATACAGGGCCGTGCCTCCTTCGGTGGGAACCTGTGCAACGCCGTGCCGAGCGCGGACACCATACCGGCGATGATCGCCCTCGGAGCATCCGCCAACATCGCGGGGCCGAACGGCAACCGCAGCGTGGCGATAGAGGATTTTTGTACCGGAGTTCGAGAGAACGTTCTCGGCCCGGGTGAGTTGCTGGTATCCATCAACTTCCCGACGCCCGCCGCCAATTCCGGCGCGCGGTACCAGCGCTTCATTCCGAGGAATGAGATGGATATCGCCGTCGTCGGCGTCGGCGCAGGCGTGACGCTGAACGACGGGTGCTTCGAGTCGGTCCGAGTCTCCCTCGCGGCCGTCGCACCGACCCCGCTGTTCGTCACCGAGATCAACGACGAGCTTGCCGGGAAAGAGGTCAACGACGAGAACATTGCCAAGGCCGGTGAGATCGCCAGGGACGCCGCCAAGCCGATCACGGACATGCGCGGCACCATCGAATACCGCAAGCACCTGTGCGACGTCATCACCAGGCGCGTCATCAACGACGCAGTAACCCGAGCACGAGGAGGCCACGTAGATGCCCACTAAGTCATACGTTCAGACAACCATCAACGGCGAGATGGTCGAGTTTCTCGCCGAGCCGCGCCAGAGCCTCCTCGAGGTCCTGCGCGATACCCTTCAGCTTACCGGCGCCAAGGAAGGCTGTAACGACGGAAACTGCGGCTCGTGTACGGTGAACATGGACGGGCGAATCGTCTGCTCCTGTCTCGTACTCGGAGTCGAGGCCGACGGAGCGTGCATCGACACGATCGAGGGCATGGCCACGCCGGAGGGCCTGCACCCGCTGCAGGTCTCGTTCCTCGAGAACGCCGCGCTCCAGTGCGGCATATGCACCCCCGGGTTCCTCGTTTCATCCAAGGCGCTGCTCGAACAGAACCCGAACCCCACCGAGCATGAGATCCGGTGGTGGCTCGCGAACAATCTCTGCCGATGCACCGGCTACGACAAGATCGTGCGGGCCGTCATGGACGCGGCGGAGAGGATGCAAGCACAGGAGGCGTAGACATGACTACAACCTACGAACCGAATGTCGTCCTTTCTCAGGTCGAGTACGATGTCGTTGGCACACGCCCGATCCGACACGACGGCGCGGACAAGGTGACGGGTCGAGCCAAGTACGGCGCGGACGTTCACTCGACGGGCATGTTGTACGGATACATTCTCCGCAGCCCGCACGCCCACGCC
>JAPPDQ010000433.1:3704-4296 GCA_028875495.1 Chloroflexota bacterium | reverse complement strand
GGCAAGCCGATGGCAAGGAACCTCATGGCCGCGGGGTACTCGCTGACCGTCTACGACGTGGTGGGGAGCGCTATGGAGGAGTTGGTGACTGAGGGAGCGGCGGGAGCGTCGTCCGCGCGCGAGGCCGCGGAGGCATCGTCGGTCACGATCACGATGGTCCCGGACTCTCCGCAGTCCGAGGCGGCCATTCTCGGTCCGGACGGCGTCCTCGAAGGGACGCCCAAGGGTAACGGCATCATCGATATGAGCTCCATTGCGCCGGGAACGTCACAGAAGATCGGCGCGGCCTGCGACGCGGCAGGAGTCGGCTTCCTCGACGCGCCGGTGAGCGGCGGCGAGCCGAAGGCCATCGACGGCACGCTAGCGATCATGGTGGGCGGGAACCAAGAGGCGTTTGACACGTACACCGGCCTGCTGGATGTGTTGGGCGGAAGCATTGTCCTCTGCGGAGGCTACGGCGCGGGCAACACGACCAAGCTGGTGAACCAGATCATCGTCGCAATCAATGTCGAGGCCGTCAGCGAGGGCTTGGTTCTTGCGAGAAAGGCCGGCTTGGACCCGAGCGTCGTCTATGAGGCACACAACGGCGGGC
>JAPPDQ010000433.1:0-3694 GCA_028875495.1 Chloroflexota bacterium | reverse complement strand
GAGGCAATCAAGGGCGGACTCGCGGGCAGCACGGTGCTCGACGCCAAGGGCACCATGATGATCGCCGGGGACTTCAACCCCGGGTTCCGCATCAAGCTCCACCAGAAGGACCTCAACAACGCGCTCATCACGGGCAAGGAGCTCGGCGTGCCGCTTCCGGTGACGGCCCTCGTGCAGCAGATGCTCGGCTCCCTCATGAACGACGGCAAGGGCGACCACGACCACGCCGCCATCGCCAACTTCATCGAGGACATGGCGGGGATCACCATCGCGGAAGGTTAGGGGTCAGTCGGCCGCTTATTGTGGCGCATTAGGCAATCAAAAGCCTCGATACGTCATCGTTGGGCTAGGTTGGTCACCAGATTGTAGATAAACCATCCGTCCCCAGTGAGAAAGGACTGCGGCTTGGCCGACAGGGCGTCACGCATGACTCCAATGCCATCACTGTACGGATCGAAGGAGACTATCCTGTCATAGCGGATCCGGAAGCGCTTCCGCAACCCATGAAAGTAGAGGTGCTTGGTAGTGACGCCCAGCATTCCGGTATCGACGTGGATCGGTTCTTCCCACTCGTGCGTCTGGCTACTAAATGTGCGGGGACTGTAATACACACCTTTGGCAATGCGGACACTCACTCCGTGCGATGCACCCCTCCGTTGGCGTCTGGTTACAACTTCCAGATACTTTACATCGTCGATCATCCAGACAAGCTGCTCGGACTTCATCAGGTTGAAGGGCACACTGCCCTTCACCTTCAGCCTTTGCGGGACAAGACCTTCGGCAGCCTCGCGGATAACAACCGCCTTGACCATTCTTGTGTGACCTTCGCTGGAGTTAACGTCCTTTGAAGACAGATTGAAGTGATTCAAATAACTTGCGAGTGCGGTCTCTTCTTCCAAAGACAGAACGCCATCTTGTAGCGCGTCATTGACTGCCTTTTCCCAACTCTGCGCCAAGAGCCGTCTTTCTTCACCGGGAGACAGTTCCGATTCGTCCAGCGACCTGGCTAAATGCTGTAAGCTCGCCTCACCGTCGATATCGGCAAGCGCGGCCTGACGAGCAACCATTGACAAACGATCGCGGGCCGCCTTGTCCAACCTGGCCAGCGTTGCGTCAGTTTCGGAGTTTCTGGCGGTCACAAGCCTTTCATGAAAGCTTCTCAGCCGAGACTCGTCCTCCTTGCTGAGAATGCCATCTGACAGAGCCACCTCGACAGCCTGCTTCCATCCTTCTGCGATTGAAGCGTTCACTTCGGGCTCACTGGCAAACGACCTGTTTGCGACAACTTTCAGACTTGAGTTCAACTTATCCGCATCTGGGTCGGGCCCTGACGCGGCGTCTCTAACTAGCCTTGTCATCTCCGCCAACCCGGACTGATAGGCTGTTTCGCATTCTCTATGACGACTTCGCAAGAATCCGGCGTTGTTACCACAGAGGTTGCATGCTCCCATCAGACTCACTCCTTGGATGACAAACTGCCCGCGAGCAAAGATTGTTATTAGTCTAACGTTGCGCCCAATACTATCACTCTCAAGAGGCAACAACCCCTACGACATATACGACCTTAGGACTGGCGTTTATCAGGGCAGCTCTTTCGAGCAAAACATAACTGTGAGTTAGGACCGGAGTCCGCTGACGAAGCGTGGCTCTGAGGTGTCTAGCGGCTTCTTTGTGATGGGGATCCGCAGTGTCGATAGCGGCACACGCTGCCGAAGTATCGAGGAAGGTCAATGATCGCTAAACGCTTCTTCCAGCACCTCGTCGTGCCGCTCTGATACGGGGCTTAAATCTCCCTGGTCCGACCGCCCTGAACCGATGAAGGTGAAATCCTCAACACGCGGCAACTTCATGCTTCGGGACGCAAGTTGCCGTCGGTCGTGCAACGTTCGGCCTTCAGGCGCGAGTTGCTGCTCAACTGCCCTGCGAACGAAGGCAGCAAAGGAAATGCCTTCGGCTGATGCCCTCTGTCTCGCCAAGGCGTACGTCGCCTCGTCCAGTCGTATGTGGGCGCGTCTCATCATGGTCCCGCTCCCGAAGGGTGGTTAGGTCATTATAGCATCGCACCGAGGCACGGCGATGTAGACGTTGTTCGGTTCCGAGGCCGACTTCAACCGACATCAGGGGATTTCCAAGCAGCCTATTTGGGCAGAGTGATCTTCACTTCACGTTTGACCTGAGCGTCCCGGCCACGGGCGACGTCCACGGTGGCTAGCAGTGTCCAATTGAAGGTCCATGCGCTGCTTGCATCGCGTTCCAGTGCAAGGGATTCCTCGAAGTGCGGCGGTGGCTCGGTTCCCACGACGAGGCTTACCCTCCGGGTCGTCGTGGCGCCGCCGTTGAGGCGCGCCTCCTCCATGAACTGGATGGTACTGTGGACGAATTGTTCCTTGCGGTCATTTGCAACATGGCTGGTCTGGCCGGAGATTTGCATGTTGCTCGCATAGAAGTCGGGAACGAAGGAAACGCCCCTTTGTGTGTAGTGCTCTTCGCAGACTAGGTCGAGACGGCCACTCCTTACTTGAATGTCGGCGCTGGGTTGCATCTCCACTACGACCTCAATCGTCTCGCCTAGGGTGTACGGCCGCGACTCAAACTCCAAGCTCAACTCTAGCGGGAGCATTCGGTGCAGCATAGGGCGCCTCCTTGGATAACAATGACTGCCGGAGCAATCGCTGCAAACCAGAACTGACTATTCAGCAGTCGCCTTCAGGTCCTGACTGATATGGCGCGCCTAGAAGCAGAGGGGGCTGGTCAGCGAATACCTCGTGTGGTCGTCGATGCCGCCTTGACTGGACTCGCGGGCCATGATGTCGCGCCACATCGTGCGCCAGTCCTCGAACTCGGTCATCTCGCGCTCGGGGTGCTTGCGGCTGCGTGCGATCCACGCGGGACGGCCACCCTGCCCGACGGGCTGTCCTATCGGCTGGTAGCGCAGGTCGTAGCTCCACCGGATGCGGTCGCTCACGTTCACGAGGGAACTGTGCTGGGTCAGCTTGTTGAGTATCACGAGGTCGCCGGGGTCGGCGGGCAGGGTCACCTGCTCCTCGGGGATGATCTCGTCGGGAATGCCCTTGAAGTGCGGCCGTAGTTCGGTCGGCTTGCAGTGAACGGATAGCTCGCCCGATCTGTGGCTTCCGGGGACGACGAGCAGGCAGCCGGTCTCCTCGTCGACCGGCACCATCGGCACCCACACCGTCAGCGCGTCCGTCTCGTCGGCATCCGTCTGGAACGCCCACAGGTCCTGATGCCATAAAGTCTTCGAGATCATGCCGTTCGGAGAGCTCTGCACGGCCTCGGACAGGCTATGCTCCGGCGGCTTGATGCGCGTGATGTGAAGCGGGCTCACCGCTATCTCATCCCCGATGAACTGCTCGATGGCGTCCAGCAGGCGCGGACTCCGCAGCAGGTTGAACATCTGGGGGTGCAGGTACATGGGACGGTCGGCAGATTCATAGGAGTGGGAGACGTAGATGCTCAGGTTGTCGAAGAACTCGTCGCCCGTGTCTGCAACGAACGCCGACAGCCGGTCGAGCGTGTTCTCCGCCGCGTACTTGTGCCGCAGCTTCCCCTCGGCGTACAGCTTCTCGATCAGGCCGTCGAGCACCACGCCGTACTCCTCGATCAGCGGCTCAATGTCCTGCTCCACGTCGAGCACGCCCCGAAGAACGGTGTATCCCTCCTCTCGAAGCTGCTC
>JAPPDQ010000196.1 GCA_028875495.1 Chloroflexota bacterium | reverse complement strand
CGAGTACCTCGTGTGCGTCCAAGCCGCCAACGACGTGATCAGGGAGCGCGCCGACACCTCTCTGGCCACCTACCTATCTGCAGTCTCCAATCGCCAGAACGAGATCATGAAGGTACTCTCCATCGTCGCAACGATCTTCATGCCCCTCGGCCTGATCGCCGGCATCTTCGGAATGAACTTCGAGAACATGCCGGGCACCGAGTTTCGCTGGGGCTACCACATCATATGGGCCGTAACCCTGGTCGCTCTCGGACTGATGCTCTGGATGCTGTGGTTGAAGCGGTGGATAGTTGGTGGAAGCAGGGTCTTCAGGAGCAGAAGGCTGGGAAGATTCGTTCCCACGGACATCGACCCTCATCGTCTGACCAACTACGTAGGCCGCGCCGCCGCCCGCACCATGCGGTGGAGAGTCCGCTAGCAACTCCACCCAGCCCGAGTCCGACGGTGCGCCCTCCATTTCCCTGGAGCCCAGCACCCTCCAACCCCGACTTGACAATCAAGAACACATGTACCATCATAGACTCATGTGGCTACTAACCACTCACTCTCAGGACGATTTAGCAGTGGCGCAAAATGGCACAGATACAACAAAGAAAACCTCGGAGAGCCTTGTCCATACGCTTCCCTGTTTCAACCTGCACCACGTGACTTGGCGAAGTCGTGAACTTTACAATAACGAGGAAAATGCAACAGAATGCAACACCATGCAACAAATTTGAGAATTTGACTCTCCAAAATTGCCGTAACGTGCAACTAAAGGCGTCGCCGATGACCCACGCCTCACCCCACCATCTGCCATTCCGAACGCACACCCCATCACCTGTCATTCCTCTGAAAATAACCCCCGGCAAACCTGTCGTAGGGGCAACCCTTGTGGTTGCCCGTCCTCCGCTCGGCACCCATTTTCATGATTGGTGGTGTCGGTGACAACCGACATGACCGATTGCTAAGAAAAAACACGTTCGCCCTGAGCCTGTCGAAGGCCAATTCCCCAAACACCCGCCCGTCATTCCCGCGTAGGCGGGAATCCACCCTCCCACTCTGCGATCTCTGCGCTCTCTGCGGTGAGTTTCCCTCGGAGGTTCGACGCCCTCTAACCCTCCAGCCACTCCGGCTTGAATCGCGCCAGAATCATCCCCCCGCCCTGCCCGACCTCGTAATAGCACAGGATGTGCCCGTCGACCACCGCAAGGTCGGAGTACGACGCGTACCCCTCGTGGAGCAACTTCGCCACCGGCCACGTGCGGCACTCGTCGTAGCTCATCCGGACCGTCAGATGCGTCCGTATTTCGGTATTGGCGGGATGCGACAGAAGCACCCGCCCCTCGTCAAGCCGCACGATGCCCGCCTGGCACGAAGGCTCCGGCAGGTTCGGATCGTACTCGACCTCCGTCCACGTCTGCCCGCCGTCGTCGCTGTGGGCGTATGCGCGGCGCTTGAAGTCGTGACGGCTTCGCATGTTCATGTACACCGTGCCGTCCAGCAGCTCCAGCGCCTCGCACTCGTCCGACGCGTCCCTCGTCATCTCCTCACCTCGCTGCCACGTACGCCCGCCGTCGTCGCTGTAGAACGCGTACGACGACTGCACCTCGTTCCACACGGGCGGAGGCTCTCGCCACGTCGCCGGCCCCGGACTGTCGTCCGACCAGCAGGGAATCAGCAGCCGACCGCTCCGAAGCTGGATCCCATGACCCGGCCCCGTACCGAGGTATGACCACGACGGCTCCTTCACGCTGTCCGTTATCTCCTCCGGCTCGCTCCATGTCACCCCGTCGTCATCGCTCCGCGTGACGTACACCTCCTGGTTGTCCTTGCAAAACGTCAGGAGAACTGTGCCCGTCCCATGGTCGACGACCGGGCAGGGATTGCCGCACGTGCGGTCCCCGTCCGAGACGACCATCCGCCGCTCCTCCCACGTCCGCCCACAGTCGGTGCTGCGCCTCACGAAGATATCGATCTCATCATCGTCCCCTCCCGTGTGACGACGCGCCTCGCAAAACGCCAGCACGGTGCTCTGAACCGTTACCACAAGCGCGGGTATGCGGTACTTCGTGTACCCGCCCGTGCCCGACACGAACAATTCCGTCTTTTCCATGACAGCGCCTCCACTGGCGAACTCTTGCTTTGGTTTGCAATGAAAACTATCACATCTTGCTGCCCCCGTCCCAATACCCCTCCATCCTCTATCGCACAAGCCCTTCCAACTTGACAATAACGAGTAAATTGCAACAGAATGCAACACCATGCAACATTTTCCCACTTTTCTCTTGTGATATCCTCACGTTGCCACGCTCCCCTTCGATCCACTCATTCGCCGCCATTCACGCCCCCTTCTTGGATGCTGGATGCGATTGCCCTGGCCTAGGCCCCTCATATACTGTTCGCGGAGTCCCCTCTGGCGTACACTTAAAGCCAGTCCAGCGCTTCGCGTTTCCCGCAGGATGGGAGCATGAGGATGAGTTTCACAGCCTACTGGAACGGCGAGTGGGTACCGAGCGAGGAGATCAGGATCGATCCTCTCGACCGGGGCTTCATGGTTGCCGACGCGACCTTCGAGGCCACGCGGACCTTCAACGGCAGGATCTACCATCTGGACGACCACATCCGACGCCTCTACCGCTCCCTCGACTACATTCGCCTCGATCCGGGGCTGACGGAAGATGAGATGGCCGCCCTGACCGAGGAGGCCGTTGAGCGCAACCTCGACAAGCTGGATGCCGTCGGTGACCTGCACATCCACCACTTCGTGACGCGGGGGAAGGGCCGCCGCGCGTGGTCTGCCGACGGGGCGCAGGTCGGCATCCGCGTCTCCGGCCTCGACTTCGCCGGTTACTACACCGCCTACGAAGGGTTGAAGGCCATCATAACCCGGACGCAGTCCTACCACGCCGAGGCCCTCGACCCCAAGATCAAGCACTACAGCCGCATGAACTTCAACCTCGCGGAGCTTGAGGCCAACGAGTTCGACCCCGGGGCTCTGCCCATCCTCCGTGACCGCGACGGCTACATCACCGAGGGCTCGTCCTACAACGTCTTCATCGTCACTGACGGCGCCGTCCGCACCTCGACCACCCGCACCGTGCTGGAAGGCGTGTCCCGCAAGGTCGTACTCAACCTCACATCACAGCTCGACATCGAGACGAGGATCGAAGACATCCAGCCCTACGACGTGCTCAACGCCGACGAGTGCTTCTTCACCAGCACCTCGTGGTGCATGGTGCCCGTCACCACCGTCGACAAGCAGCCAGTCGGCGACGGAACGATCGGCCCCGTAACGAAGCAGCTCCTGGCCGCATGGAGCGAAAACGTCGGCCTCGACATCGTCGATCAGGCCGTCCGCTACGGCACCCGCGCTGTGGTGTAACCCTCCGCTACTCGATCTTCCGCACCACGGTGTCGAGCCCGCCCTTGAGATCGGCGTACCGCACCTGGTCCGGCGCGATGACCACCGTCCCCTCCCGATAGCCGATATCGGTCTCCACCTCCACCCTGTCCCCCACGGACACCACCACGTTCCCCGGCGCGAAGAAGTACACCTTCCCCGAAGGCGTGAACCGCACCCCGACGATCTCCCCTTGCTTTCGACGACCTTCCATCATCTTCTTATACCATTTCGTATTGAATACATCGCAACCCCGTCATTCCCGCGTAGGGCCTGCCCCGTACCCGGATACGGGGCGGGAATCCAGAACCTAACACACAGAACCCGACCTCACCGGATGCGCGGCATGGCGAGCATCATATTGTCCAGCGCGAGCCGGGCGTTGGCGTTCCGGTCGAGCCGCCGTCCCGTCTCCTCTACCGCAGAGACCGCTTTCGCGACCTCTTCTACCGTAACCTTCGCCGCCCCCGCTTGGAAAGTGTCCAGCCTGGCAAGGTGCTTCACATAGCGCGGAAGGCCCGCCTTCACCACCATCATATCCCGCCACCAGTCCAGCCAGACCGCAAGCTCGTCGCGCACGGCGTCGCGGTCGCGAGTGAAGGCGCGAGCCAGCTTCTCCGCGTACTCGAACCGCGTCTCCAGCCCCGCACGCACGACCGACTCTATGGTGTTGACCTTCTCCTCGATGGCCTCCAGCACTGAAGGATCGGCGACGGTACTGATAGCCCAGCCGATCCGGCCCTCCGAGAGGCGCGCTATCTCCTCCGCGATCTCCTCCTCCGCCTCGTACTCCGACCTCAGATGGTCGGCGATCACCGACTGCCGAACGGGACGCAGCTTATAGGTCTGACACCTCGACGAGATCGTGGGAAGCATCCGGTCGCTGTCGGTCGCCGCCAGGATGAAGATCACCTGGTCGGGCG
>JAPPDQ010000131.1 GCA_028875495.1 Chloroflexota bacterium | reverse complement strand
GGCGGGACCGGCCAAGAGCTCATAGCGAAGGGGGAGGTCTCTGTCGGCGGAGGAACGAGGAGAGAAACCCGGGGCGGGCTGGGCCTCCCTGACCTTGAAGCCCCTATCTCGTAGCCTATCCCAGGTGCCTCCAGGAAGAAGCCGGAGGTCCTCCAAACGAAGCATCATCGCTTCTACGGAGACGAAATAGTAGTGAGCGATCCGGCATACATCCGCTACGGTGACCCTACCGTCAGCCGCGCGGGATAGGTCATTGAACCTTCGTCGGAGACCGACAGTTGGCATTAACATAGAGCAAGCGAAGGCGTCGGCGAACCTCTCGGCAGTAGGGACACGGCTGTAAGTGCCTAGCAAAGATACTTCTGACTGATACCGCCGCGTCAAGAAATGGCCGTATTCGTGAGCCATTGACCACCTTCGCCTCTCTTCGGGGTGTCGAGAGTTCACAGCGATGCACCCCCCCAGTTCCTCTGTGTAGGAGAAGATGCCTGCAACTCTGGAAGGCAGTTCGATGGAGAAAACACGAATACCCACATCGTTCTCAAGGGTCTCTCTCAAACGCAGAACTGGGCCGTCACCCAGGCTCAGCCGGTTGCGCTCTGACGAAGCCACATCCTCAGCGGCATCCTCAGGAGTGGTTCCCTGAATGGAGTATTGGAGAGGATAGTCGCGTCGAAGCGGTGCACCATTCAGGTTCTCAAGGTACAGATAGTCTTCGCACAACCTCTGGAATTCTTGGACTGCCACATCCAATTCCTCTTGAGTGCCTGTAGAACCCAGCCCTCTGAGTGCCGTACGGAATTGCACCGTGAAGTCCGCTATGGGCTCCCTCTGACCAACAAAATCACCCACCGGACGACCGTACAGCCGCGCCATCTGTATGAGTTCATCAGGCCGTGGCCGGCGCTCCCCCTTCTCTAGCGCAGTGACCGTCGTTCGGGCAACTGCCAAGGACTCAGCGACTTCTTGCTGAGTAAAGCCTCTGGCTTTCCTAGCTTCCTGAAGACGTCGTCCCAGATCCCTTGGGTCAATGGTGTCAATCGCATGTTGTTGCATGGTCCCCCCTTATGCCGCTTGTATGAGTGCATCTATGGACCACCCCCACTCCCAGGCATAGTTACGATACAAATCGACCATACCGTCGCCGATAGACGTTCGGTCCCCAAGCTCTCTGCGTACGACAAGCTCCGCATGCGTTCTCGCCAGTTCTGGAAATGAAGCGCACAACGAGCGCCAAGGGTCATCTGTAGCAAGGCAGCGGCCGATCTTATGCATTTGGCCACGCATAGCCTCGAAGTCGTACAAATGACACTCGTCTCTAATCGTCTGGGGCCTGAGCACGTCGTAGCGGTAACCTTGGTCATGCTGTGCCAAGCCACTGGCTTGTAGGGACTGTCGGCGGAGTATGCAGGAAGTGCAGCGACCACACTGGGACGGTTGGTTATGCATTCTTTGCGGGAAGCCATCACAAGAGACGGTATAGCTAACCGCGTCCGCGAACCCGCTATCGGTCAGAGCATTGCACATTTGAGCCTTCGTGCTGAACAGGAAGGGGTTCCTAATTCGCACCGACTGCTCTAGCGCCATATTTACGAGATCTTCGGCCAGCACTAGGGAGCGCGGGTGGACCCCTCTAGAGTTATCCATCCCAAGTTGGGTTTCATTCATGGGGAGATTCAGTGCCCCAACTCCGTTCTCATAGACCCATAGAGTATCGGTGCCTCCTTGCAGCGCCGTGACCACGCCGAGAGTAAGGAATACGAGCGAGCGCGTCCGTTGGCTCTTCTCCTCCTGATGTTCGATTGGCTTGCGGATGCCGAATGGGACGGCTACGTGGTGCACTTCAGGGGTGTGCTCAAATGCCTCGGAGTGTCCCCATGCGGCCCTAACGAGATCGACTTGCGCCCGTTGCTGATGCCTCAACCGGTTGTTGGTATAGCCAGAGACCAAGACACGCGATCCTCCGGAACCTTTCGGAGCGTGGGCCGCCAAACCGGCAAGGGAATCAAGGCCGCCGCTGAACAGGGACACCGTGACGGGATCTCTGGGTGGCATTTGGAATAGAAAGTTCTCCGATTCTGCGACTGAGGGAGCCGCTAGGCGCTGCACGAAGTGAAGGGACCATTCATCCTCACTCAGCCAGTACAACAAATCCTGGAGTCTCTCAACCATCTCCCCAGCTGACCAGAGTCTGGGATTCCTCACTCCAATCCGAACGCTGAAACGCCGATGTCCGGCCACTGCGCCCTTGAAGCTGCGCGGTGAACGACGATCGGCGGCATACACAGCCATGACTATGTCCAGTAGGTCCGCCAAGCTGGCACGAAGCGCCCGGCAGAACGCTCGCGACAATCGCTGACCGTTCAGCCAGTAGTAGCTGTCGAGTTCCACTGGCTGAACTTGGTCAGCGAAGTCATAGGAGTAGTGCGTAGCCGTCACGCTGGCACCCCAGGCCTGGAGTGAACCAACTCTTCTTCGAGAAGAGTGCTGGTAGATTCTTTCTTCACGATGCCCTTTGGAGCCCGCAAGTGGTTGGCGCTGGGGTCCTGAACTAGCTGACGAGCGACCTTCTCAATTGCCGGCTGGATGGCTCGTTCCACCTCGCCCTGCCAACGTCGGGCCCCTTCATGGTTCGCCACCCTGTCCTGGGTAATCAGATGTTGGCGCGCGTTGGCAAAGAAGTAGTGCTCCACGAGGGCAGCACATACCTCCTCGCCGAATTGACTAACAGCATTGCTTGGTACGGACCCTCCGTTGACGGCATCCTGCTGAACGAGGAAAGTCTTGGCAACCTCAGCAGCGATTTTGGTATGGCGATGTCCATCTTGAGCCCGAACGATGGCATCTAAGGCATTGAAACGCTCCAGAAGCGAAGTCCCGTTTGACGGCTCTACGATGTCAGCAATTGCCGGTAGTTCAGGCACACCCCCGTTTGTGCGTAGGGTCTTGGCGAGAGCTTTCACCAGCTTGTCACCGACCTCCTCAGTAGAGGCGACTGCTTCTCGGACCTGCCGGTAGGCACCTCGCCACCCTCCGACTTGGAAGGTTCTCATGAAACGGTCTAGATCTGGCATATTGAGCCTCCACCAAATACACTATTCCCCAATGCTGACAATGTCAAGTAACAATAGCGGTTTGTTGGAGTTAATGTCAAGAGCGGCTGGCATGAGCGAGAGTGGGATGGACAGCGGAAGAGCGGCTAAGTGGGGAGCAGGTCTGCTGACGAAGCTAATATCCTCTGAGCTGTCAGGGATCGATCCAGCTATTTGGAGACTACCCGTTCATCCCGCCGCGCCATAACGAGCTATGGAAGTCCTAGCCGGGTAGGCTCCCTCAGGTTGCGCCCCACACCTTCAGCGGGCGAGCTTCTTACACTCCGGCAGCGTCTTGTGAGGTACGCTGTATTTTGGCATTCCGACCCAGTTCGAACGGGCCCAGACCGACCGCCCACGAACACCTGAATTTTCAGTGTCTACTCGCCGAATGAATAGTCAGAGGGAGGCTATTGAGACCTCGCCGCTCATGGAGGAGGTCTTGGACCTAGAGTGGTCCAACGAGGGCACGCCTGAAGGTACTTGAGCTTCTTTTCCTTCAGCGTCACAATGCCCGTGGGCCCCCAGGCGGGCAAGCCACATGCTGAACGGGATTCCGTCAACTGTCCAGGACGGACTCGAAAGGTACAGCCTGGTCGCCTGCTACGGCCGCCCAGCCAACATTCGCAGGTCACAACATTGGTAAGGCTCAGGTTGTCGCGGAAAGCAGGATTGAAAGAAGCACGTAGTGGCGTAGCCACGGGATCAGACTTGCCCTCTGCGCTGTGCACCCTATGGTCCGAAACCTGAAACCGAGATATCGTTCCCCGAAGCTAATTGAAGCCCGCCGCTCTTCGTTCCACGGGTCAAGGCACTGTCAATTCAATCAACAGGGACTTCTCCAAGGATTCATAGACTTCAGGCCAGAGCAAGCCTCGTGCCGTCATCTTGTCGGTCAGTTCCTCGAACAACTGAAGCGCAATCGCGTTAGCGGCCACATCCTGAATCGTGCTGACCAGTCTCTTGCCGACGCTGTGGAATTGGTCCAGTTCGATGACTAGCATCTCGGACGAGGGATTCGCTTGCTCCGACGCTGCGAGTAGATGCCCGACAAATATCGGAGCGACTTGTGTGGGCTGGTAACGATCCACAACCCATTGGACGTGGTCACGAAGCTGGCCCAGATCATCCTTCTTGTAACTCGACGATGTCCGTTTGTTAGTCTTTACTTCCATGACTACAGCACAGCCGTCTTCGCTAATCCAGAGGACGTCAGGACCAGTGCCGTGCTCCTTATCAGGTCGCGTGG
>JAPPDQ010000434.1:1574-4342 GCA_028875495.1 Chloroflexota bacterium | reverse complement strand
CCCCACGTCGCTCTCGCCCCCGGCCGCCGCCAGCACGATCCGGGCGCGCAACGCAAGGGCCTGCCCGGTTTTGGAAACGCCGCAGCCAGCGCTCCAACTCCTCTCGCTGGCCGTCGTCGATCTCCGGTACCGCGCGCGTGTGGTGATTCGCCATGACCGTCGCACTCTCCTCCTCGAGGTCCCTGAACGCCACGGGGAAAGGATTACCGGACGATCATCTACCTGCGCACGACCTTATGATACGATACACTAGGGTGATACAGCAGAGGATGAGTCGCCCGTAAGGCGCAGTTTTGCGAGCAGTTGATCCCCTCTTTCTCTGACCTCGTCTTTGCCCGCGTTTGTCATGAACGTGAGTTTCTTGGGATCCGATTCAAGAAATGACATCGCGTATTCAGGCTTGGTGTAGTCCTTGTGGACACGAATGATCTCAACATCCTTGAAGAGGACGGCAACAAGCTGCGACATGGTGTTTGTGTTGGCTGATCGAACCGTCTCCAAGAGCTGCGTTGACCAATACTTCCTCACCAGCTGTTTGATGAAGGGAAGTCTCTTCTCGGGATATCCGCCAACGCCTACGCTCAAAGCAACTACGTCCTCTCGTCGTCGATTGAGTGTGTAGATTGCGTCGGTTAGAGCAAATAGGCAGGGATTGTTGGCGACGAAGCCGCCATCAATGACCGGAATGTCGCCCGTGGTAGTGCGCACTGTTCCACCACGAAAAAAGGGCTCTGCAGCACAGGATCCGACGAGAGCATCTGCAAGAGAGGCTCCCCAGCCCGGTTTGAACGTTGAGTCACCCTTGATAGCTTGGTCGGCCGAGGTTTTGAAGATCATCGGACGATAGAAGTCAATTCGTGTCGCCACGATTCCTAGCAGCATGTCAACATCGTCAAATCTACGTTCACCAAAAAACTCGCGTATCGCTCTACGAAGGAGACGAGTACGGCGTCCAGGCAGACTCGGCCGCATGATTATTGGGATCCTGTCTAGAAACCACGCCTCAATTTGCTTCGCGTCGTAGCCAATGGCGATCATCGCAGCTATGATGGCGCCCACACTGGTTCCGTACACGAGATCGAACACTTCTCTACACGGCCTATCTAGCATCTCCTCAAGTTCAAGTAACGCGCCAATAGCAAACATCCCCTTGGATCCACCCCCGTCGATGGCGAGAACCCGAAAGGTGTTTGCGCTTCCTCTTGCGTCCATCATTACCATTCCTCCCAGAGCCGTTCTAGGTTTGTCACGAGTAACATAGCGTTGGTAACATCCTACTGGTCATAGCTAGATCCGAACAACGGTCGGACGCGATTCTGGCAAATGTAGTCAGGGTAGTAGCCTTGCGCGAGGTCGTCGAGAACAGCTCGGTACAAAGACTGCCATGACCCTGAGTAGCAATGATTGGCTGCGTTGTACGCGAAGCACTCTAGGAAGTAGGAAGGCACAGCGGATGAAGGCATCCACGCGCGCCTGATCATCGTGTCACGAGCGTTCTTGAAGATTCGTACACCAGCCTTGTAGCTGACGGAACATCCTTGATTCTTGGCGGTCCCATTCTGGTAATGCGGCTTCGGGTAGTTGATGATCGTGCGACGATCCCTCCGTGTGACGAACTTCATACCTTCAACGAAGGAGTAGTCGTCGAGCGAGCGAAAGTGTCCAAACTTCTTGTATTGCTGACAGACGACTACGTCCGCTGGCAGGCGGTCGCTGCCACGCTTGATCTTGATGGCCTTATTGTCGGGATGAACGCTGTCACTACCAAAATACTTACGTAATGCGGTCAACACAGCGTTATAGAAACCCTCTAAAGAATGAGTAGCGGGTTCGTATGCCCGGTCCACCGCTCTCTGTTGGGCTTCTGGCAAGTCGGGCCTATTCCAGGCGAAGGAGTCGTTCATCTGCGCGATCACATCGACATCGCTGCTTCCGCGGATGTTGGTCGAGTTCTTGTATGACCCTTGAAGGTAGGCCTCGTAGTCGCGGTTACGGAGATCGTCCCATTCGCGGAGTGCAGCTCTGATCGCCTCGTGTGTGCGCCTTGATGCATCAATAGCGCCCTGGCGTGACCAAACGGCGAGTTGGTTTTCTGATATGGGCATGTTGTGGGAACCTCGTGCTGTTTGGGGAGCCGGATACAAGGGGCACAAAGTAGCGGGATGTGCTAATACTGGTAAGGAATTGTGCGGAGACCGATGTCACAAGAGGGCTTTTTCGCTTCTTCATCTTCCAACTCCTCCTGCGGTTCGAGTGGACATCCGCGGAGGAGTCCGCCTGGATCTGCCAACTGGTGACTGGCAATTAGCTTATCTGAGTGGGGCGAGGGGTTGCAAGTAGCAAAACCACGCATCGCAGCGCAAAATCGCGCAGAATGGGTCCTGAAGGTAGGAGTTTCGCGAGGTCCAGCGGTTCCTTGACCCACTGCGTCCCAAGGGATTGATGCCGCAGTACCAACGCCAACGGACCGAGGGAAGGTCGGGGTGCAGCGAAGGCCGCTCAGCCCGCCACCCAGACCACGCCCGCCGAAATGCTCCAGAGCGACCGCTCGGCACCGACGCCCGGAACCGGATCCACCGGCCCTGAGCGGTCGAATCTGCCGCGCGCCACGAGCATCATGCCCTGGGGCAGGTGTGCTAACACCGTTGCTGATGCCGCATATGCGCGGGCCGCCGTGGCGTGGAAGGGCAGTTCCGGGGCCACGAGCTCCGGCTGGAGCCGGCCGATAATCCCCGAGTCCAGAATCGTGCCCGATGGCTCGTACCGCG
>JAPPDQ010000434.1:0-1564 GCA_028875495.1 Chloroflexota bacterium | reverse complement strand
GCGCTCTGACAGCCATCGGGCAGCCTCCACGCTCAGGCCTGGGCTCACGTCCATGATGTCCTCCGTGACGCGCACGAGGAAATCCCGGCGCAAGCGAGTCCTTCGGCCGACCGAGACGCGGAGTCCCGCGATCCAGACCGAGTTAGCATCGGTTGCCCGGAGATCCACGAATCCCGTGAACGTCCGCTGCCGCCCCCGGAATATGGCGCCCTGACCCTCCAGATCCCTGCGGAACGCGTCGCCGTCCAGCGCGGCATACCGAGCCGACACCATTGCCCTGAGGGGTCCGGCGCGGCCGAGGGCATCGAGTCCGACCCTCCAGGCCTTCGCCTCCCACTTGTTCGGCACTTCATCGGTCAGACGCGAGCCCACATGGACGTTCTCGAGGTGCTCCCGCTCACCGTGCACCAGCCAGTGCCACTTGCCCAGGCGCCCCGCGAGTCCCCCGCCCAGCGCATAGCTGTTCCGCCCGACGTTCCGCCCGACGACGCTGGGGCCGGTCGCGCGGCGCGGCTCCGGGTCCCCGAGGCCATCGAGTTCGATCACCTCCGTTACGATCCCGCCCGGCAAGGCGATTCGGCTGTTCTCGTTCGCTTCGGCCCAGCGCCCGGTGACCGAGACCGAGAGACCCGAGTCGGACAGGACGCGCAGCAACCCTAAGCTCAGCGCCGGTGCCGATACTCGTCCCAGCCGTGCCGCGCGGGCCTTGCGCGTGCGGTCGTCGCTCATCTCCAGGCCGAGCCCGGCTCCGATCGCCCAAGGGCCCGTGCGCCATCCGTAGGCGCTCTCGAGTCGGACTTGCACATGCCGCATCGGCGGGGTCGTGGTGTCGGTGAACACGAAGGGATCGGGAGAGTGGCGCACCAGGTAGATCGCGGGCGAGCCCACGTCCGAAGTCGTTTCGTCGGCGACGACTCGTCCCGCGACTCCCGACCGCTCACCCAGCGGCTGCCAGCGCAGCGCCGACAGTTGGAGCGCACGGTGGTTCCGCGCGTCGAGGGGCCTCCGGTACTCTCCGTCGTCGCCGCCGCCCCGGAACCGGATCTCGCCCCAGGCATCGTCGGCCTCATGAGCCAGCGCCGCGGGCGTTCCCGTGCTCCAGAGCTGCCCGACGCGCGGGGCGGGAGCGTCGAGGAGCCGGAGTGACGGGGGCGCGGACGGTACTTCGCGCGCCCATGTGCCCAATCGCGCAAGCGGGCTCCACGCCGTCATCCAGGAAGGAGCCTCCGGTGACCGGAGGGGCGTGAGCGGATCCGCCGACTGCGCCGCGGTCGGCCCCGGCTCGGCGAGAACCATCACGACAATGGCGGCTGCGAAGCGACCTCCGTCGAGCCGCCAGCAAATCGGTCTCGATGAGCGCATCCTGCAGTGCGAGGTCACGGGCTTGCCCCCCCGCCGGTAGGATCCCGGGCTGGGCCGAGGAGCCATCCCAGCCTGAACGCGCCCTCCAGGCCGAAACGGAGTCCCCGGTTGAAGCGCGGGCTCTGGTCCTCGTTCCCGCGCGTCCCAGGCCGGTCCAGGGCGTTGAAGGCCCAGAGCGAAAGCCGGCCATCGAACGGCAGAT
>JAPPDQ010000442.1 GCA_028875495.1 Chloroflexota bacterium | reverse complement strand
ATTCAGACCTTCGTCCGTCTGGCTCTCAGATCAAGCTCTAGCCTTGCCAACCTCTGGAACAGTCGCCGCTCCGATTGTCAGCGAACATGGCAAGGCCGTTATCTGGCCATGGGGTCTCGTTCCTCCTCAGGTAGGCCGTATGGATTCTTGGCAAGATCTTCCTAGCGAGTCCGTTCCTAGGCCAGTCGTACATGACCGCAAAGGCATCATTGCCGCCGATGTTTCGCGCGAGCCTCGGCGGCATGAGCCGGGGATCGCGCTCTTCGGGACGCCTGGGATGGTCGGGGTGTGTTGGCAGGAGCAGGCCGAGCAAACCGCACCTCTGGTTATTCGGCCTGTCGATGAGGCTAGCCGATATCTCCCAGTCCACGTGCTTGCGCTGCCACGTACATGGGCCAATGAGAACGATGGTCACGGTCGCGTCCGCGATGTGGTCGTCGCGGATTCTGCGGCGTATCTCGTCCAGAGGGAGATTCTCGTCGTGAATGTCTCCCGGGCTCACGGACTTGTCAATCGCCCTGCTGTCCAACGCCTGCACGAGTCGGTCTTTGTACCCCTGATCGTCCTCGTGATAGTAGCTGATGAATACCTTGTGTCGGGGTATCTCTGCGGTCATTGCTTCTGCTCCCTTCTACAACACCAAGCGCCACGCCAGAAGGACGGTGACCAACACCATGAGGTAGAACGGCAGTAGCGAGAACGATCTGAACATCGCCTCAAAGAGTCCTCTAGCGATGGAGCCGATGGGAGCGATGGCAAAAAGGTCTGATGTTGATGCCTGTCCGTCGTGGATTTTGGCGACGAAGGTATCGTACGACTTGCGAAAGGCTCCCTCCAGCGAGAGGTAATAAGCGTCGAGCACGAGGAACAGAACAGTGGGTGCCAAGGCTATCATCGCGTGTTCGGCCTTCCCTGTCCTGGCTACCAGCACGAGAATGGCCGAGACCAGGGTGACGCACCACACCTTGCACGAGCGGCTGTTCTCCGCCATCCGCTGGATGATTCCCTGGACAATCTCAAGGTGGGTCCGTACAGAATTGGACTCATGAGTTATGGGCTGGTCAACGGCCATGCGCCTCTCCTTACTCCCCTCCGCTGCCTATCGATGCGCCGGGCTGCCAGGGTCCACCTGCCGGCCAATGCATTTCGAAAGTCTGCCCATTCAGGATGCTTTCGCGTACTGGTGCCATGAATAGCTGCAAACGCCTGCCGATCTCCTCGAACGCGCTCGGGGGCGAACTCAACAGCTGTCCATCCTGTCCATAGGACTGCCAGCGGCTCTGTAGATCGGTACCCGAGTAGAAGGCTGGGGTGAGGACCTCGGGTACGGCTTGACTCCACCTCGTTCCCCGCCGCTCAAAGCAGCGGTCGACCGCATCCCGGATCTCGGCTCCGTCAAATGCGAATGTTTCCGACAAGGCCCACACATCGTAGAAATCCTTCATGCGGCTGTTGCGAGTACCCAACTGCACCATAGTCTCAAACTTTTCGGCGATAGTGGCGACTCGCGGATATGTCCGCACCAACGGTGCTGGAACGCCACCGATGAGGGTAGGCAGACGTTCCTCGTCGACAACCGGGGTAACGGCATTGCCAAAGCCGAAGTCCACCTGTACTGCAATTCGTGCCGTGCCAAGCCGGGCGCGCAAGTTGGCTCGCTGTCCTTGATACGTCTGATTGTCCCGAATCGGCGAGACCCGTAAGGTCTCAAGGTCAAATGTGATCCCGTCCTCTTGGCAAGGGACAGAGCAGACAGCCTTGATGATCGTGCGAACGGTCTCCTCATCACTCTCGCCGAACGCCAATAGATCGATGTCGCGTGTGGCGCGGTAGGGTTCCTTCATCCACAGTGCTAAGAGAGTTGCGCCCTTGAGGATGCAGCTGTCCCGAACCGCAGACTCACCTAGCCGGTAGAGGAATCGCTCGCAGGCGTAGCGAACAAGGAAAAGCTCGAATTCCGTCCCGCCCCCTCTAGCCTCGTTGAGAAGACGCGCCTTGATCGAATCAGCGATGTTGGAACTCATAGCACACCGGTCTCCAGGATGGCGCTGAGGCGGCGCGAGGGTAGAGCTCCGAGCACTCGATCAAGGTCGCTGGTGGTCACCTTGCTATCTCGGAGGGCATCCTGCAAGGCTTCAAGCGCGGCCTCCCGCCCAATCAGGCGCTCGAACCGGAAACAGTCGACCACTGTACGCGCCGGCGATGTGATGCGGGCAGGCACGTCCTCGAACTTCGTTTCCTGTATGCCATAGCTCAAGGCTGCGCCGCTGAAGCGGACCAACCGAATCCCGGTTCCTCCAAGTCGGGGAGGTCTCGCCTTGTGCGGGATAGCGATCCATACCTGGCGCGGGAGCTGTGTGCCTATCTCGTGCACCTGTAGCGCCGAGAGTAGACAGACGATGGCGTTAGGGACTCTAGCGCAGACGGAAGCTATCGAGTAGCGTTCGGTCGGTTCGGCGTCGGCAAGCCGGTAGAGTCCACGGCCCACACGTTCTACAGCCTTCTGGGCCTCAAGTTGCCGAAGCCTATGGTAGGTAATGCCTAGCTGTTCAAGCTGGCTAGGCCGAAAGAAGTTTCCGATACCAGCTTCGCGGAGATCCTCTGGGTTGAGATCAACGGCCATTGGTTTGATAATGTCGGCGTTCTCGATAAGGATGCCGACATTTTACAGGCCTCTCGGTTTCGCCGTCAATCAAGGGCAACCCAGCCAAGTGCCATGAACGCTTCCCATCGTGCCGGGGAGCTAGTTGGTGGCTCCTGTCACTTCACCAAGCATACGCACGATATCCGCTTCGATGGCTTGAATGTCACGCTCGATATCTTCCAGCGGACGAGGCGGAGTATACTTGTAGAAGTGGCGGTTGAAGTTAATCTCGTAACCAACAACGCCGACCTGCCCGTCTTTGGCGTCGCGCTTGGACTCGTCGATCCAGGCGTCGGGTACGTGGGGCAGGACTTCGCGCTCGAAGAAGTCTTCAACCCTCTCCGCGAGCGGCACCCGCTCGGTGTCGCGCAACTCGGGGTCTGGCTCTGGCTCGCCCTTGCGTCCTTGGCAGACGGCGGCATTCTGGTCGCGGTCCGAGAGAGCATTGAGGACCGCCCTCCTGGCTGGGGCTGGCAGCTTCAAGTCGGCTTTCTTCAGCGCATCGTCGAGCGTGACTTCGAAGGCCTTCTTGTCAGAAATAGTCGTCTCAGGCAGATCGCTTAGCAACTCGCGGAGCGCCCTCTGCAACTTCAGCCCTTGAGCCTCCTCCTGATCCGCCGCGTACCCGCGCTTCTTCGACTTCGTCAGGGACTGGAAGCCCCTTTCCTCCTCAAGCCGAGCTATGCGATCCGGGCTCGTGAGGAAGTTGAGCCTCAGTGGACGTTCGACAGTGATCTTGCGATAGCCGAAGTGAGACGTTGGGAAGACGCGGCTCACGACGGCCTCCTCCTGACTGCCATCCTTCTCGACGACGCGAGTGTCGCCGTCGCGGTAGTCGACGAGCAGCCTCAGGATGTCCTCAGCCTTCTCAGGGGTTATCTCACGGCGCTTGTCGCCAAGACTCCGGCGCATCGGGCCCCAGAAGGACGACGCGTCGATGAGCTGGACCTTGCCCTGGCGCTCCGGGGCCTTGCGATTCGTGAGCAGCCAAACGTAGGTGGCGATGCCTGTGTTGTAGAAGAGCTGCTCAGGCAGGGCTATCAGAGCCTCCAGCAGGTCGTTCTCGAAGATGTACCGGCGGATCTCGCTCTCGCCGCTGCCGGCGTCGCCAGTGAACAGCGGTGAGCCGTTCATGATGATAGCGATACGCGAGCCACCCTCGTCCAGATCCTTGATGTGGGCCAGCATATGAAGCAGGAAGAGGAGCTGACCGTCACTGATGCGGGGCAAGCCCGGTCCAAACCGGCCCATCGCGCCACGATCGTGTTCAGCGCGAACCGAGCGCTCGTCCCGCTTCCAGTCTTTTCCGTACGGCGGATTGGCGATGAGATAGTCAAAGCTCCGCGCGGCATGGGCATCGTTGGACAGCGTCGTCCCGAAGGCAATGTTGTCTGCATCCCGTCCCGTTGGGTCCTTGATGAACAAATCCGACTTCGAGACCGCCCACGTCTCAGGGTTGACCTCTTGGCCGAAGAGATGAATCTCGGCATCTCGATTAACCGGACCCCGCAGCAGATTGCCGTTCTCGCGGCGGCCGAGGTTGACGCGCTCCTTGGCGATCGTCAGCATGCCACCAGAGCCACAGCACGGGTCATAGACGGTGCGCACTACGCCTTTGCCCTCAATGCTCGCATCGTCTCCTGCCAGCATCAGGTCGACCATCAGATGGACGACGTCGCGTGGCGAGCACTTCACGCCACGCGACGT
>JAPPDQ010000474.1 GCA_028875495.1 Chloroflexota bacterium | reverse complement strand
GCCGCTCTGGGCGATGTTGGTGAAGGGCTTGAGGAGGTTCGTGAACTCCATCGGGAAGATGAACTTGGTGGACGCGCCGTTGCCGATCTCCTTGAGGGTCTCGAAGTACTGGAGGCTCATGGTGTTCGGGTCGACGTTCTGGGCGATGCCGTAGATACGGTCGAGAGCGTTCGCGAAACCGTCTGCCCTGAGAATGGCGGCCTGCTGGTCGCCCTCCGCCGTGAGAATCTCCGCCTGGCGCTGGCCTTCGGCGGTCAGAATGGCCGCCTGCTTCTCGCCCTCGGCGACAGTGACCGCGGCTTCACGCGTACCCTCGGCCTCGCGGACGACGGCGCGGCGGATGCGCTCGGCGGACATCTGGCGGTTCATGGCGTCCTGGATGTCGCGCGGCGGCTCGATCTCCCTGATCTCGACGTTCGTGACCTTGATCCCCCAGCGTTCGGTCTCGGCGTCCAGCCTCTCGCGGAGGACGGTGTTGATCCTCTCGCGCTGGGAGAGCACGTCGTCGAGGTCGATGTCGCCGACGACCGCGCGAAGGGTCGTAGTGGCAAGACCGACGACCGCCAGCCGGTAGTTCTCAACTTCGAGGACTGCCCTATCCGCGTACTCGGCGACCACGCGCATGTATACGAGGAAGTCGATGTCGATGGGCGCGTTGTCCTTCGTGATGTTCCGCTGGCGGGGGATGTCCATCACCTCGGTGCGGAGATCTATGCGCGACCCGGCGTGCATGATCGGGATCAGCCACACGGGGCCCGGCCCTCTCATGCCCTGGAAGTTGCCCCACTTGAACCGGGCCATTCGCTCGTAGTTCTTCAGAAAGTTGATGATTGCCATTTTCTTCCTCCTATTTCTTTCGTTGGTTTTGCTGTTTGTGGGGTCTTCACCCCAGCCCCCGTATCGGAGTACGGGGCAGGCTCTCTTCCACGACGGGAGAGGGGGTTTGCGTCGTCTACTCCGCGGCCTTGAACACCTTCAGGGTCAGTCCCTCCACATCTATAACGAGGATTCTGGCCCCCTTCTCGATGGTCTCTCCGGTGTCGCTGACGGCGCTCCAGTCTTCGCCGTTCACGTGGACCATCCCGGACGGGGCCAGATCGGATGAGGCGACGCCGGTCATTCCGACCACAGACTGCTGAGTGGTGGGCTTTTCTCCCGAACGCCAGCCTGACAGCCTCTGTCCGGACTTGCCCGTTATGAACATGTCCCACACGAAGTACAGTACGCCCCCTATCAGGGCGATGGTGACGATGAGTCCTACGATGTCCATTGGGGTCTCGTGTTTCCTGTCTTGTGGTGTTCTTTCCGCTTTGCCGACGAAGCAGTGTCTCGTACACAGTCAACATAGTTTTGATATTACAAATACCCTCACCCTAACCCTCTCCCACGACGGGAGAGGGGATAAATCTCTATCTATCCGTTTTATATTCAAATTGACTGAGTACTAGTCCGTGGTCTTATATACCTTCAATGTGAGCCCGTCCACCTCGGTGACGACGACCTCAACTCCCTCTTCAATTGAGTCTCCGGTGTCGCTGACGGCGCTCCACTCTTCACCACTTACGAAGACCATTCCCGAAGGGGCAAGCTGGGCGCTCACCACACCCGTTGTCCCAACCAGGGCTGTGGTCGTGATCCCCCTCTTGGCCTGCCGCTCTTCGAGCTTCTGAGCCAAGAGGATATCGCGGACAACGAAGATAAGTAACCCCGCCAGCCCGACGGTCACGCCGCCGATCAGCCAATAGTTGACTCGGAAGCTAGGGGCATCCAGCGGCCCCGGTGTGAAGCCGCCGAAAAGGAGGACGGAGCCAAGGACGAAGCTCACGACTCCGCCCGCGCCGAAGAAGCTCACGCCGGGGGATTTCAGCTCGGCGAACATGAGTAAAAGCGCAAAGGCGATGAGGCCGACGCCGACCCAGTTTACCGGCAGGTTGCCGAAGGCAACGAAGGCCATCACTAAGCAGATCACACCGATGATGCCGGGGGCGAACAGACCCGGCGCCAGGAATTCTATGAACAGACCGATCGCACCTATTACCAAGAGCAGGAACGCGACGTTTGGGTTGGAAATGATGGCGAGGAATCGTTCGAGTATGGTCTTGTCGACGGTACGAAGTTCGATTTCCGACGTCTCGATGACGTAAGAGGAACCGTCGAAGAGATCGACTCTCCGTCCGTCGACGGTCGAGAGAAGCTGTTCGAGGTCCTTGGCGACGAAGTCGATGACGTTTTGGTTGAGGGCCTCTGATGCCGAATATGCTTGTGCCCTGGTGACTGTGTCGTTGAGGGCGTCGGCGTTGAGCCCTCGCTCAACCGCGATGCTTCGGAGGAACGCAGCGGCGTCGTTGGTGGCCTTGGAGCCGAGGGGTTCAGGGAGAGGGCCGCCCCGCTGATCGACGGGTGAGGCCGCGCCGATGGTTGTGCCGTTAGCCATTGCCGTGATGTGACCGGCAGTTGCGATGAAGGTGCCGGCGGAGGCTGCCTGAGCACCGGAGGGCGAGACGTAGACGATCACCGGGATTTCGGACTCGAGGATGGTCTCGACGATGTCGCGCGTGGAGTCGTAGAGTCCGCCGGGGGTGTCGAGACGGATGACCACGAAGCGTGCTCCGCCGTCTTCCGCTTGGTTCACCACCCGCTCCAAGAAGTTGGCGGTGGAGGGCTGAATCGGCTCGTCGATTTCTGCGACGACGGCGTGAGGGGCTTGGGCCTCGATGGTAGACAGCAAGGGCGAGGCCATCATTCCGGCGAGGCCGAGGGCGATCAGTGCAATCGACAGCGCTTTTCTCATGGCCGACACCTCAAGTCAGAACGCCTGCGTCCCGGTTCATACGTTAAGGTTAATCTTACGCCCTACCCTCTACGCGCCGCATCACACGATTCTGTGATATTACAGGACATTTCGTGGACTCACAATGTGGGGTGGTTTTCCGAAAGGTCTCCGAACTTGAAACCTGTTTTACCTTTCGCGGGAGACTGCCTTCGCCGTACCATGTATCCAGGCTACAGGTACGCGTGTTCGGGGGAATGGTTCGATGCCGCGTCCGTTTCAGGGAAAGAACGTCGTCCTCGGTGTGACCGGGAGTATTGCCTGCTACAAGGCGGTCGACCTGGCGAGCAAGCTGTCACAAGCAGGCGCACATGTCGATGTCATCATGACGGAGAGCGCGACGAAGTTCGTCTCGCCGATAACGTTTCGCAGCATCACGCACCGGCCTGTGGTGACTGACATGTTCGACCCCGCTTCGGAGCTTGGCATCCACCACGTTGCCGTCGCTGAGCGGGCCGACATCGTGGTCGTCGCGCCCGCCACGGCCGACTTCATCGCCAAGGCCGCCAACGGTCTGGCGGACGACGCGCTTGGCACGACGATACTCGCGACCACCGCACCAGTGCTCTTTGCTCCGGCGATGGATGGGCACATGTACGATAATGCCGCGACGCAGGAGAATCTCGAAAGACTGCGCGCGAGGGGCGTTTCGTTTGCCGGGCCCGCATCGGGTCATCTGGCGTCAGGGCTGTCGGGAAAGGGCAGGTTATTGGAGACGCCTGAACTGCTCGGGCATCTCGCGCTCGTGCTCGGACAGAACGGCGACCTTGCAGGGAGGAAAGTGGTGGTGAGCGCGGGCGGGACGCAGGAGGCTATCGACCCGGTAAGAATCATCACCAACCGCTCGTCGGGGAAGATGGGATACGCGATTGCCGAAGCAGCGCGCGATAGGGGGGCGCACGTGACGCTGGTCACCGCGCCCACCGCGCTGGACAACCCCACCGGCGTCGAGGTGCGGCGAGCAGCGAGCGTAGCCGAGATGAGGGAGGCAGTGCTCGGGGCGTGTGTGGAGGCCGACGTTGTCGTAATGGCGGCAGCGGTGAGCGATTATCGTCCGGCGGAGGTAGCTCCTCAGAAGATCAAGAAGGACGCGGACAGCGATGGGATGACACTGCACCTGCTCAAGAACGAGGATTTTTTCAAAGAGGTGCCCGCGGACATTTTGCGGGTAGGCTTCGCCGCGGAGACGGAGTCGCTGGTAGCCAATGCTCAGGCGAAGCTGCAGGAGAAGGGGCTCGACCTGATCGCGGCGAATGACGTGACGGAAGAGGGCAGCGGCTTCGAGGTGGAGACAAACCGGGTGACGCTCGTCGACCGCAGCGGGCGTATCGAGGAACTTCCTCTCATGGACAAGTACGATGTCGGGCACCGGATACTTGATCGTGCCGTTGAGTTGATGGGTTAGTGAGGACTAGGCGACTGGCTTCATTAGTGGGGAACTGCCCCCTCTCTCTATCTCTCCCCCGGCGAGGGCTGACAGGGGTAGGCACAACGGACTTGTAGCTACGATCCGGCCCGGTCTCCCTGG
>JAPPDQ010000276.1 GCA_028875495.1 Chloroflexota bacterium | reverse complement strand
GCCAGATTCGAGGTGTTCTCCAGCTGGAGTGCGGATTCGGCTGGCGCCATCGCGAGATCACGCAGTCACAACCCTCCAGCGCAAGGACTGAGCGCTTCCATTCTACAACCCCAGTTCTTGGATGTATGGCGATGCCGTGGCTCCTTTATTTCGGAGTAACACGATCTCTCGCCTCGCGCGCGTGAACCCCACGTAGAACACGCGTCGCTCTTGCTCCAGCTGTTCCGGCGTCCGGGCATTCTTGTTCGGCCACATATCGGCTTCCACATCGAGCAGAATCACCTTATCGAATTCTTTTCCCTTGGCCCGTAATGCTGTCATGAGATGGAGTGGCCGTCGGAAACGCTCGTCCACGCTCTGGTCCTCAAGTGGAGGTACGCGGACGAGAGTCTCCTTGGCCAGTTCAATATCGTCTAGGAACGCTTCGTAGTCGGTGCCGTATCGAGTCGCGTATTCCGCGAGCTGAAAGAAGGGAGGATCCGCGTAGAAGATATCATCTTCCGACTTCCCGAAGTCTCGGTGTAGCCCCTCGAATGTGTCGCTTAGCGCGATCAGCGTGCGCGACACAGTTCTCGATTCGACGAACTCGAGTATCGCTTCGGCCATCGCTAGACTGACGGTTCCGCCCGGGTTCTTGCCTTTCAGTTCGCCGCGGTAGTCCGCAATCGCCGAGATGGCGGCAGTCATGGAGGATGGTCGAGCAGCCCGCAAGTGCCGCCTCAACGCGTCGCGGTTGGCTTTGCTTAGCCGATAACGCTTGACGAATTCACACAGGTAGATCAATTCCTTTATGATCGTGGCGGGACGTCTACCGTCGCTCGAGGTCGCCTTGATCGTCAGGAGTTCGAGGAGGCGATCGAACGCGTCACTCAGGAAGACCTGCAGGTCTTCTGCAGCGCAGAATGGTAGGTTCCTGGATGCGAAAAAGATCTGGTACGGGATGATTTGACTGCGCTTCCGGCTGATCAGGGCGATTCGGTCGGGAGCGTTGCCACTCCGGTTGGTGGTGTCAACGATCTCGTCCACACACCCGAGTGCTTCGGTGAGGCTCCCCACGGCGACGACTTCGATCTTGGCATTTGCCGTACTGCGAGCACGGATCGCCTTGGGAACCCGTCTTCTGTTGTGAGCGATCAGGCGCTGGGAATGGTCCACGACGTTCTTCGGTGATCGGTAGTTCACGCCCAGAACGTAGGTGGCGAACTCTACTCCAAGGTACCTCTCGGGATCGAGGATGTACTCGGGTGTTGCACCGCGCCACTCGAAGATGGCTTGGTCGTCGTCTCCCGCGATGGTTATCGAGGCGCGATTCCGGTCCATGATCGCCTTGGTCAAAGCGAGATCGAGGGGATTGATGTCCTGAAACTCGTCAACGACGACGTGATCGTAGCTTGCGGCGCCCGACAGCATACGCCCCGCTTCTATGTTCCGGACCTCATCCTGAAAGGCGAAGTACTTCTGGTCCTCCAGCGTGAACATGGAACTATCCGCCAAGTGCCGTGTCGCCTCCCTCCAGAAGACGAAGAAGTCATCGTACACTCGCTGCCGCAGCGGAGCGGTGTCCTCGTGTCTACGGTTACTGTCCAAGACCTCAATCTTGCTCAACTCGTGGATGTGCTGTTCCATGCGCCACCCCAGGCCCATCTCCTCCAACGCATCCCAGTGCTTGGAGAACGATGCGAAGTCCCTGTGCCTGATGTGGTCGAACCCAAGTGACTTGAACTCATCCAGCGTGTTCATGAGGACTCGGGGCGACTCGTCTTTTTTCCACGACTTCCTCCCCACGATCGCATGCGTGATGCGCTCGTGTCGCCGCCAGATTCCCTGCAACTGATTCTTCATAGCGAAGAAGAAGTCCTTCTTGGAGACGATGAGTTTGGGGCTATATGCCACATTCTTGATGCGGCGATATCCCCAGGAGTTGAGGGTGGAGATCTCAACTTGATCGCGGAGATGAGCAAGCTCCGGTGCCTCGTTCAGTCGGGTGAGGAGTTCATCCCTCGCGGCGCGCGTGAAAGTGACGAGGAGGAAGCGGTGCCTCGCTGCACCCGGCCGGTCCACGAGGTGAATGCACCGGTATAGGAGACACAACGTCTTCCCGCAGCCAGCGGGGGCGAGGAGCCGGACGTTTCGTTCGGGCGCCTGACAGAACTGCTCCTGTGAAGTGTCTAGCTGGATCGTCGCCAGCGTGTCCGTTCCGGCGCCGGATAATCTCTTCAAGCGTCGTCCTCCATATTGATGTTTGATCCGTCGACCCGTGGTGACCTCTCCGCGCAGACTCGATTGCGGTAACCGTTACACGTCGGCAGTGGGTCGGGCAAGCCCCCCACTTGACGCTGAGACGCGCTCGGTCACGCGTCGCCTTGACGTAACGGTGGGCGAACTCCTGGGAGTCAATCCTCCGAGTCTCGCTCGCCGTCTGCTTCTAATGCTGCTCCGAGGTCGATGACGTGCTCGGGAGCCAAAACAATCTCTAATTCTCCCCGGCTAGCGCGACGGGGATTGTAGTGCATCCATTTGCACGACTTCGAAAACCCTCGAGAAGCTAGGTTAGGCTCAGGCTAGTGCATCAGCTTCTTCGCTTCGGCGAGGTCGATTCTTGCCTTGTGTCCGTGCCGCTCGAGAAGGTGGAGCAGATGGCTACCGTCCAAGAGCGTGAGGGGTTTGTCCGCAGCGAACGAATACGCGTCCGGGCCATAGCTGGACGTCGTAACGAGGATGCCCTTCATCGCTCCCTCGTTCATGACTGTCCCGTACAGGTCGCGGACGGCCGCAACGCCAACGGTGTTGGTGTATCGCTTGGCCTGGATCACGATCTTGCCGCCACGAATGGGATCGGGATCAAACGCGATCGCGTCCACGCCGCCGTCCCGACTGGCTCGGGTCACCTTGACTTCACCACCGTCACCGGAGAACTCCTTGCCGAATACTTCGCGGATGAGATGTTCGAACTCCTCCCAGTCCATGGCGGCGAGGTTGTCGCCTTCGTCGAGCGCGTCAATTACGTCGTGGTCAGCGACGAAACGTGAGTCATCCCTGCTCAAGGTCTGCAGCGGTGGAACCGGAGTTACACTGTGAAGTTTCGTGCTCCCGACGCCCTTCAGCCGCCGGAAGCAAGTCTTCGGTTCAACGTTCTCGAGATTGATCGCTTCGAACTCCTCCCGGGTCGCCTGTACGGATAGTATACACGCAGTCACCTGATTGCCGGTTCCCTTGTCGATTGACGTAACGAATCCGTTGAACACTACGGCGTCCAGTGCCTCGACCGTGTCTGCCTCGAACAACTCATGGAGTGTGCGCAGCGTGATTTGGTAGAGCAGGCTGTCGTACATCTGGCGCTGCCGAGTTACCGGGAGGCTCTTCTCGGTGAATGCCTTCCTCGAGATCACGTACTTGACTTCCGAGAGTGTCGGCAGTGCGTCCGGTGGAGGCAGTTGGTAGTCTACCACCAGCATCCGGTTATCTCGGTTGTACTCGAGCTCGAATTCTTGCGGACAGCAGTCGTCATACGACGAGCGAGACAAGACGATGTCACAATAAGCTTCAACCGCGCTCGTATCGTGGTCCTGCCATCGTGTTCGCTGGTCATCAACCTTGCTGTTCCGCGCTTGCTGTTTGGCGAGGTAGTTCTCCCGCGCGTCACGCCACTTTTCCAAGGCATTCTGGTGGTCTGCTTCGGCGCGTGCGAGTTCGCCCTGGTATTCCCGCTCCAGCTGTTCATTGGCTCGGGTCACTCCTTCGCACTCCTGCCGCCACTCGTGCACGGCGACGTGATAACGCTCATGTGCCTCTTGGCGTCGAGCTTCCTTTCGACGAGAACTGAAATGGTCGAAAAAGGAGAAGGTGGGATTGAATTCTTCAGCCCTGGCGCTTGGCTTGTCTGATTGACGGTGGAGCTCGGGCTTGCGCGGTAGAACGGCTATCGGTTTATCGTCCCGGAACGTACTGAAATCCTTGAGGCTGTCCCACTCCACGGTATCATCTCGAGTAAGCGTATAGCGCAGAGTATTCTCGATCTCGGCTAATCGCTGCTGCGCCGCATCGGTTTGGTCCTGCGCTTCCCGCTGTGCTTGCTCCTTTTCCCTTTGCGCGGCTGCCCGTGCATCTGCTGCTGCTTGGCGGGCTTGTTTCTTGACCCACTGCTCTTCCCACTGTTCCAACTGGAGCGTCGCTCGGCGCTCAAGCATGTCGAGGTCACGATCCTTGATTACACGGTGCTTTTTCAAGCCGAGGTGTTCAAGTTCGATCCCATAGGTCACGATTCCTGTACGAGTGACACTATGCTCGTAGATTTCTGGCAAGCGCACCTAAACCGCTCCTGTGCAGGGGACTAGTTCGCGCACCGAAACGGGCGTTGTACTCATT
>JAPPDQ010000268.1 GCA_028875495.1 Chloroflexota bacterium | reverse complement strand
AGCTGTCAGAAGAATCGAACGCCTGGGGTACAAGGTCACTGTCCAGGCCGCCTGAAGAGGCTATTTTCAGAGGAATGACAGGGACGGGGTTGCTTTCTCATCGATGGAGAGCGGAGCGATAGTCAAGTACCTACCCCTGTCAGTCCGGCGGGGGAGAGATACAGAGAGGGGGGATTCGCGATTCAACTCACGAAGACTGAACAGTTATGCTCTCTTGTCCGCGATGGTGGGCTCTATGCGAAAGCGAGTATCCTGGCCGGGTTGTCCACAGTTATCGCTCGAATTACATCTTCCGAGAAACCCTTGCGCCGCATCTTGGGAACGATGTTCTCAAGAATGTGGCCGTAGCCGTGTCCTCCATATTTAACAAGCCGGTGCTTGTGAGCGATGTCGTGACCAACGACTATCCGGTCCGAATAGCCCGCGACGGCGGCCTGCTTTATGAAGTCCAGCCGCCGGGCGTCGCTCGGCATGTCGATTTCGGCGAGAGGATAGTACGACCCCTCATTGCCGAACATGTCCCACTCAAGATAGCAGCCCGACGCGGCGATCCTCTCGACCTCGCTGAAATCGAACACGGTCCTGTCCAGGTGTCCCATGATCACGCGGGATATGTCCGCGTCGTGGTTCGCAAGCAACTCCAGTATCTCCAACGGAGCATCCGGATGCCGCCCGGGATGGATTAGTATCGCGGCGCCCGTTTCTCTCTGGGCGATCGCCCCCGCCGCCAGGGACTTGCGCTCGTTCGGAGCCAGAGGCCAGGTGCACCCGATCTCCCCGATTATGCCCGCTCTTACGCCGCTGTCCTCTACCCCGTCAACGATGTCGCCGACAATCTCTCGCGCCAGGTCCTCCTCGGTCCGCTCATCCATGTCTTCGGGATGTTTGGCTCCTACGTAGAAGCCCGAGCCCATGATGACGTGAACGTCCGATTCACGGGATATTCGGGCCAGCGCATCCGGCATGCGCCCGATTTGTGCCGTGGTCGCGTCTACAATTGCGCCGCCGCCGACTTCACTGTACCTCCTGACTTCTCCTATGGTTGTATCCACGTCCATCAACTGAAGGTTCGAGCGGTTGCTGTAGTAGTTGCGCCTTACCCACCCAAGGTTCTCCAGGGTTATGGGCGCATCCGCGAGCTCCGGAGACGGTGAGTCCCGGGCCGGGCGATACATGAATGAGAAGTCTATGTAGAGGTGCTCGTGGGTAGTGGTCGCGCCCAGTTCCGATGGATGTACGCGGCCCAGCACGGTCTGGACAAGACCTTGGTTGCCGCCTGATGGCATGGCGCGGCTCCTTGTAGTATCGTGGCGCACAAGCGTAACAGGAGCCGTTTTGGGTCGCAAAGCGGTCGGTCTCAACGTTCGTGTGGGTGTAGTGTCGAATGAGCTGCTATCTATGACCATCGTCTGAATGCCGCCGATGGGCCGGATAGAGGGGAGGTTAGGGAATGAAGTTCGCCGCGTTCACTACTGTGGCGGCGTCCGCCGGGGAGGCCACCACGTCCGAGGATTTCATCGACAACCTCAGGCAGCAGACGATTCTGGCCGAGGAGCTCGGATTCGAGGCCATGTGGCTTGGCGAACACCACTTCGGCCCGTATGAAGTGGGCGATTTGCCGAATCCGATCCTGCTCGGCGCAGACCTCGCGGCGCGGACATCCAGGATTCGCATCGGACAGATGGCGAACATAGCCCCGTGGTGGCACCCGATACGGCTTGCCGAGGACCTCGCGATACTGGACAACATGAGCGGAGGCCGCGTGGAGGTTGGTTTCGGCAGGGGTATCTGGCCCTACGAGGGTCCCCAGTTTCATCCCAACGCGGACCCTCGAAAGGACAGGGAAAACAGGGAGCTGTTCCAGGAGACGTTGGAAATAGTGCGGAAGATATGGACCAACGAGTATTTTTCGCATCAGGGGGAGAACTACAGCTTCCCTGTCGACGACACGGTCTTCTCTCATCCAAAGTACCCATCGAACCCTGCCTGGCAGGACGGGGACCGGGTGACGAAGCTGCGGGTGACGCCCAAGCCCTACCAGAAGCCGCACCCTCCTCTGTGGATGACCGTCTCCACCGACCGCTCGGTCACAACTGCGGCCGAGCTTGGGCTGAAGGCCTGCTACTGGCAGCCCCCGGCGCTCAGAATCAGGCAGCGGATGGAACTCTACGCCCAGGTCAGGAGCGAGATGGAGGGTAGGCCATTCGCTCTGGGAGAAGACCAGGCGGTCATGCGCTCGACGTATGTCGCCCCTTCAATGGAGGAAGCGCGACGGGATGCCGAAGAAGGAATCATGTCCGCTTTCATCTTCAATGATCCCTTTCGCGGCAGGCAGGTCTTCACCAATCCGGGCGAGGTCCTGGCTGATGAAGTGAAGCTGGACTGGGACTTCCTGGAGCCGCGCACCCTGCTCGTGGGTTCACCGGAGAACGTCGTGGAAAAAGTGCAGGAACTCCGGGAGGTGTGCCACCTGGACTATCTGCTTGTCGAGTTCACACACATGGGGATTCCGTTGAGCAAGACTCTGAAGAACCTGGAGATGTTTGCCGCAAAGGTTATGCCGCAATTCGCCAGCGACGACTGAAGCATACCGGGTTGACCTCCCGCCTATGTGCGCCTAAGGTGAGACGGGTCGGGTGGCGAACCGGCGCTTTGGTTGGGCTCCAGGAGCGGAAACCGCACTAGAGGAACTGAGATGGACGCAGGAATCGACATGGTGCTCGACACGGTCAGGACGCTGACGCGCGACAACGACGGCGTCGTCATAGAGCCTCTGGACTTCGAGGACGGCGTGCTGAGGATCAAATACTATGAGGGCGAGAACGAAGAGTGCCCGGAGTGCGTGATGCCGCCCGACTCGTTCAGGGAAATGGTCGAGCGCATGTGCAGCGTCCAGGCGCCGCACGTCGCGTCCGTGGTGCTGGTGCCCGCCCGGTAACTCCTACGGCCGGAACTGGTCGACTCCCACCGTCACCGCGCTGGGTCCGCTGGGCATGACCAGCGTCTTGGCGCGATCCGCCCCGACTACGAGGATGTCGTACCGTTCGGCGTTCTCCAGGACGGGCATCGTGATGTCGAGGCGCTCCTGCTCGGTCAGGTCCTTCATCCACCTCCAGTGGGCCGCCAGCCGCGCCTCGCCCTCCAGGGGCACGTACTGGGTCATCTTGCCCAGGCTGTCGTTGGCGTGCATGTGGATGAACTCCTTTGCGCCGCGCTTCGTGAAGCCCTGAGCGCCCACGGGCCGGGCGACGTCCGGCGGCAGCAGGATCAGCCGCTCATCGGAGTGCCGCTCCCACAGGCCGCGCGTACCGAACGTCGCGCCGTAGGCGACCGTCTTGAGCAGACCCTCCGCCGTGTCATTGCCCTGGTCCTGCACGTCGAGCTCGCCGTTGGTGATGAAGACGCTCACGGCGCTCTCGCCGGCATCGAACCCCTTGTCCACATGGTAGGGCTGCCACGGACTCATCTTCTCGTTCTCGGCTATGCACAGGACGAACTTTCGCGTCGTGCCGATGGTGTCCATGTCCATCTTGTTCGGGTACCAGTGCCCGATGTTCCTCATGCACATGGAGAAGGCGCGCCCGATCACGATGTTGACCCTGTTGTCGAAACCGGGGCCGAGGGCAGACCGCGCGTTGATGTCCAGCTCTTCGGCTATGGGGCCGTTCACGACGAGCAGCGGCGCCTGCGGGCTGGTGGACATCAACAGAGATTTGCCGCCCTCCGGCCCCATCTGGGGCAGCGCACTAACCGCGGCGACGATCACCGGCATGTGCTCCGGTCTGGCGCCGGCCGCAGCCGCGTTTACGGCGATCTTCTCGACGGTGGCGATCCCGAAGCCCGGAGGCATGTCGCACACGACATGGTCGCCGGGCAGGCCGACGCCGTCTATCAACTCGTCGATCGCTCGGCGCGTGGGCGGCAGCAGCGGGAATCCGTCGCCCCAGTCGCGTCTCAGGAAGTCGTCGTTCATGCGCTGGACCGCGTCGAACCGGTCCTCGCCCTCGTAGCGGTGCTCCTGCTCCGTCGGACTGTCGTCGAACGCGCCGTCGCCCTCTGCGGTGAGCATCCCGACCAGATCGTCGAATGCGGGCTCGGTGTTGCTGATCGACTCCGCCGGGGACAAGTTGCGGTAGATGCGCGGAACGACGACGAAACGCAAAGCGGGCATCCCGAAGGCGCGACTGCTTGCGATGGCGTCGCCCTCGAACCGGCCGGAGATGATGGGCACCGCGGGCTTGCCCATTCGCTCGACCGCTATCATGTCGTGGACCATCCACGACGCGCACGTCCCTCAGTCGCCGGTCGCTCCGACGACGGCGTCGCACTCGTCAGCAGCCTGCTTGAGGATGTGCGGCGGGTTGGG